>NZ_JBHTSA010000019.1:0-99186 GCF_042795405.1 Streptomyces sp. NPDC056480
GCCCCCTGGACCCCCAGGGGGCTCCTCCCACGACGCGACCTCGCCGCCGAGGACGCGCGCAGCCAGCCGGCGCACCCGCGGCCGTCCCCGTCACCATGCGCAGCGCTGTTCGTCTCTCCTCGACGAGGCCATAATCGGGCCACGGGAGCGGCGCGGGTGGGAGGCTACGGCATGAGCGGGGACAACGGCCCGAGCCCGGTTCACCGGCTGTTCGGCCTCGACACGGTGATCCTCGCGGAGCCGAGGCGTTCGCTCCTGCGCCGGTACACCGGTCCGAAGATGCACATGGCGGCGGAGGACGGCACCGTCCTGGCGCACCTTCAGGAACGCGGCACCTTCTCGTACGTACTCCGCGACCTCGACGAGCGCCCGGTCCTGGGAGTCGACCTGGTCTCCGGAAGGGGTGGTTTCGCCAGACCGGGATTCCTGGTGACCGGCCCCGCGAGTGAGCTGATCGCCGAGGTCCGTTCCCCCGGCCGTCTCCGTCACGCCCGGCTGCTCGTCGTACGGACGGCCGAGCAGGGCACGCTACGGACGGCCGAGCAGGGCACGCTACGGATCACGCGCAACGCCCTGCTGGGCAGGGCTTGGCGCGTGGAGGACGATCGCGACCGACTGATCGCCGAGGTGACGGTCTCGACGGTCCGCTCGCTGGACGGCCTGCAGGGCTACCGGGTGTCATTCGACCGACAGGCCGGGAGCGAGCAGCGTCGTCTCGTGGTCGGCGGACTGGTGTGTCTTCAGGTGATACGACGCTGGCTGAACACCCCCCAGGGCAAAGCCGGCTGACAGGCCGATGGGTAAGCACGTACCAACGCCACCTGATGCGCGCCTACTCCAGCCCGAAGCCCCGGGAACCGCTTGGTTCCCGGGACTTCGGCACATCCGGCATCGACAAGCGCGTCGACCGACATGTGTGGCCGGAGGGGGCGAGTCTTCCCAAGCCGAGTTCTCCCAAGCCGAGTTCTCCCCACTGGGCCCACTGGGTCCACTGGGGGTGTGCTGACGCACCAGGCGCCCGGGTGTCGGACCAGCCGAAGTGCTCGACACAGCTTCGGCAACCGCCGTGTCCTCGCTCCCGGCCGTCCTGTCGGATTGACGACAGTGCCGGGAAACCGGTGTACCCGTTCGCTCGTGCTGCCCCTACTGTCTGGGCCGACATCCCCACCCCCACTTGGGAGGAAGCATGATGCGGTTCGCGATATCTGCGGGCCTGACGGCGGCAGCCGCCGCGGTGTTCGGCACTTTTCCGGCGGCTGCCCAAGGCGGTGAAGCCGCGCCGCAGGAAGGCGCGCGGTACGTCGTCGTCCTGAAGAACGGCACCACCGCCGACCCGGTCTCGGTCGCCCGCTCCGCCGCGGGCGTCGAGCTCGGCTCGGTCTACCGCTCGGCGCTCGAAGGGTTCTCCGCCGAGCTGACGCCGACGGCCGTGGCCGCGCTCCGGGCGAACCCGAACGTCGCGTACGTGGAGAGGTCCGCGGTCGCCCACGCCCACGGTCAGGCCACACCGAACGGCACCGCCCGGATCGGAGCCCCTGCCAACTCCGGTCTGAGGGTGGGCGACGGGCGCGACGAGCGGGTCGACGTGGACGTGGCCGTGATCGACTCGGGCATCGACCCCACCCACCCGGACCTCAACGTGGTCCGCCGGGTGAACTGCGTCGCCGTCACCTCCTGCGTGGAGAACGCCGGCATGGACGACAACGGTCACGGCAGCAACGTCGCCGGCATCGTGGGCGGCCTCGACAACGGGATCGGATACGTCGGTGTCGCACCCGGAGCCCGCCTCTGGTCGGTCAAGTCGCTGAACAGCAAGGGCAGCGGCAGCACGGAGGAGATCGTCAACGGCATCGACTGGGTGACCGCACACGCCGACGAGATCGAGGTCGTCAACCTGAGCCTCGGCTTCGACGGCACCGTCCAGGCCGTCAACGACGCTGTCAACCGGGCCATCGCCAAGGGCATCGTGGTCGTCGTCTCGGCAGGCAACGACAAGCGCGACGTCGCCGCCCAGAGCCCCGCCAACGTCGCCGACGCCATCACCGTCTCCTCCCTCAGCGACGGTGACGGCAAGCCCGGCGGCCTCGGCGACTTCGCATGGTGCAACGCGAAGAACACCAACAAGGACGACACCCTCTCCAACTTCAGCAACTTCGGTCGCGGCGTCGACCTCGCGGCACCCGGCGACTGCATCCGCTCCGCCTTCAAGGACGGCGGATACTCCAACTACAGCGGTACGTCCCAGGCGGCGCCGCACGTCGCCGGTGCCGCAGGCTGGCTCACCCGTGGCAGCGCCAAGCCCACCACCAGGGCCGGCGTCCTCGCCGTCCGCGACCGCCTCGTCGCCACCGGCAACGCCACCTGGACCGACACCTCCGGCGACGGCGTCAAGGAGCCGCTGCTCGACGTGACCGACACGGCGGCGTATCCGGCCGGCGGCACCGGCACACCCCAGGCGACGTTCGTCTCCGCCTGTGACCGGGCCACCCGGGCCTGCGTCTTCGACGCCTCGCTCACCGGCGGGAGCGGGCTCTCGTACCGCTGGGACTTCGGCGACGGCACCACCGGCACCGGTGTCAAGCCCACGCGCACCTACGCCGCCTACGGCACCTACACCGTGAAACTGACGGTCAGTGACCCCTCCGGCCGCACCGGTGGCAATCAGACCACCTTCCGTCTGCTCGCGCCCCACCACAACGACAAGCCCACCGCCAAGGTCGACGGGTTCTGCACGGTCAACGGGCACTGCTCGCTGAACTCCGAGGGCTCCTACGACCCGGACGGCACTCTCGCCTCGTACAGCTGGAACTTCGGTGACGGTACGACGGGCACCGGTTCCGAGATCAGCCACCAGTTCCCCGGCGGCTCCTCCGGCACCTACCGGACCACGCTCACCGTCACCGACGACAAGGGCGGCACCGGAAGCGCCTCGACCACGATCACCTGCACCAAGCAGCAGTGGTACACGACCTGCTCGATCGGCTGACCTGCCCCGCTCGTTCCCCGGAGGGGCCGTACCTCCTTCCGGGTCGCCTGGTACGGCTCACTGCCGTACCAGGCCTTTCCCCTGTACGCCGGGGGGAGAAGGGCGGCCTCGGCCTCAGGTCTCCCGGTCGCCGAGATACCCCTTCAGTCCGGCCTGAAGACCGGCCTGGAAGCGGGTGCGTGCGCCGAGGGCGTCCATGACGCGGCGCATGTGGCGTTCGATGGTGCGTTGGTTGAGGCCGGTCTTGCGGGCGGTGACCTCGTCCGTGCAGCCGACGGCCGCGTAGCCGAGCAGCAGCTTGTCGAAGTCGCTGAGCCCGTCCGTCTGCTCGGGACGGCCGGTCGGCCAGAGAGGAGTGGCCCGCTGCCACAGGAGCTCGAAGAGGGAGACGAGTGCGTCGAGCAGAGGCGAGTCGCGCAGCACCACCGCGTGCCGGTCCTCGGTGAGCTGGACCGGGACGAGGGCCGTGGACCCGTCGGCGATGAGGGCCTTGAGGGGCACGCCGTCCAGGACCCGGGCTTGCTCTCCGTGGGCCGCGAGCTCACGAGCGAGAGCGTGCTGCTCCGGTTCGAGCAGTGACTCCCGGTCGTAGAGAGTGCGATAGCGCACCCCGTGGGCCATGCGAGCGCGCTGGACCTCGGCCTGTCTTCCGACCCCCTCGACGACGTACGGGGGCTTGTCGAAGGTGAGGATCTCCTCGCGGGCGGATCGCTGGGTCTGCAGGAAGAGCTGGATGTTGGCCTCGGCTCCCTGGACGACCTCGACCGCCGGTTCCCGGCCCGTCCCCTCTTCCCACAGCTGGGTCAGCTCCTTCGCCTCGGAGCGGGTTCGGTCCAACTGCTCCTGTCTGCGGGCGATCAGGACGTCGACGGCGGGTCCCGGCGGCGCCGGACGGTAGCGGACGGGCCGGGTCGGTGTACGGGAGACGAGCCCGGTGTCCTCCAAGGCCCGCAGCCGCCGACGCAGCGGTGCCTGCGGGGCGCCGAGCGCCTCCGCCAGGTCGGCCAGTGTCCGGTCGGGTCCGGACAACAGGAGTCGGTACAGGCGCTCCTCCTCCTCGCCGACTCCCAGTGCCTTGAGCGCTCCCACCGTGATCCCCCCCTGTCGGATTACCGACATCGACGGTATTCCCGGTGGCTCACCTTCCGCCAGAGGGCTTCTACGGATCCTCGTGGAACGGGCCCGCCTCCTGTCCGCTTGGAACGGGCCCGCCTCCTGTCCGCGCACGGTGCGGTCCGCGGTGTTGTTGCGGCGGTGTGGGTCCTGCAGGACAGGGCCGGCGGCGTTGCGGATGCCGACGATCAGGGCCTCGCAGGCGCGGCCCAGTTCTGCGCGGCCGTAGCTGTCGACCTCCATCCAGGTCCAGCCCACCTGCCGGCGACCGGTGTCGGCGCCGGCCGGCTCGGCGCCGGGCAGGAGGAGGCCGCTCACTGCGGCCAGCAGGACCAGCAGAATGGCCAGCGGGCGGCCTAGGGGTGTGACAAGAGGCCGTGGCGCGTTGCGGGCTGTGTGGTTCCCCCGCCCTGCCGTGCCGCCGCGGCTCGTCGGGCAGACAGGGCCGCCGCGAAGGTCGGCCCCCCGGCGCGGGGCGCTACTCCTCGCCGTTCGTTCCGGCCCGGAGCATCCAGTGCTGCTTCTCCAGGGTGCCGGTGATGCCGATCAGAAGGTCCTGCGTGACCGGGTCGGTCGTGCTGGTGGCTTCGATGCGGTCATGCATGCAGCCGATGATGGTCGACATGGCGGACACCAGCGTGGTGAGGGCTTCGGTGTCCTTGATCCGGCCCGGGGCGAAGGAGGGGAGGCCGCTGCTGGAGGCGATGGTCGCCGCCTGCCCGTCCGGGCTCAACCCGATGGCGGAGGCGCGTTCGGCGACTTCGTCCGCCTGCGCGCGGACGACGGCGACGACTTCGTCGACCTGGAGGTGGAGTGAACGGAACTGTGGACCGTGAAGGTTCCAGTGGGCCTGCTTGGCGAGCAGGGACAGGTCGAGCAGGTCCACCAGGGTGCCCTGGAGGGCGTCGGCGATGGCGGTGCGGTCGGGGTCGGGGTCGGGGTCGGGGTCGGCGAGACGATTCCTGACAGGAGACATGGTTCTCCTTCCTTCCTCTCGTGCAGGGTGCGGTGTCACTGCGGTGCCGGGCCTTGGGGTGCCGTGTGGCGTACCGGCAGTGGTGTCAGACGTTGAAGCGGGACGACGGGCGGGGGTTCTCTGCGGCCGGCTGTCGGCCGCACCGCGCAGGTCCGGGAGTGGCCCGCGCGGTGCGACGGGCCTTCCGCGGTCTCGCGGTGCGTGGTGGTCGGGGCGTGCCGGTCGCAGCCGGAGCGCGCCCAGGGCTGGGCGGCAGGGGAGGTGCCGGCGGGATCTCAGAGCCGGCACCTCGCCGTACCGCTCAACGGGCGGAGGACCGCTCCCGGCCTTCACGCCCGGCCATGCCCGGCAGCGTCTGGACGCGGCTTCGGCCCGTAACCCGTCCGACCGATGGCGAGCACCCAGCTCGCGCCGCTCCAGACGCCCGACCACCACGACTCATGCAGCGGTGCCGACATGACGGCCCGTCACTTCCGGGACCACCAGGCCTGCGCCCCATCAGCGCAAGCGCAGCCTCGTGTCCGGAAGGACGACGGCCTCTCAGGGCTGTGCGTGGCGCAGTGCCCAGTCCAGGGCGAAGTCGGCGACTTCCTCCCAGCCCGGCTCCGCGCACGTCCAGTGGGATCGTTCGGGGAACTCGTGGTAGTCGGTGACGGTCCCCGGTGCCTTGTAGTGGCGGTGGTTGGACCGGTTCACGGCGGGCGGCATGATGTGGTCACGCCCGCCGGCGAGGAAGAGGAGCGGGGCCCGGTCCGCGTTGTGGAAGTCGACCCAGGTCTCCCGTCTGCCGGGGGTGAGGTTGGCGATCAGCCCGTACGTCCACACCCAGCTTCCCGGCGCCGCGATCGCGTACCGGTCGTAGGCGGCCCTCGCCTCGTCCTCGGGGAGGGTGTTGGTGAAGGCGTAGTGGAACTGCTCGGGGGTGAACCCCGCTGCCCGGTGGCGCTTGGCAGGGTTGTTGAGGATGGGGAAGAGGGAGCGCAGCTGCGAGGGCGGGTTGACGCGGATGCCCTGCGGCGGTGCCGAGTCGATCACCACCCCGGCCGCGCCGTGGCCCCGGTCGAGAAGGAGCTGAGTGAGCACCCCGCCGAAGGAGTGGCCGATGAGGACCGGCTTCTCCGGCAGCGCGGCGATCACCTTCTCCAGGTGGGCGACGGTCTCCGGCACGGTCAGCGACGCGATGGGCGAGGGGTCGGCCCGCAGCGCCTCCACCTCGACCTCGAAACCGGGGTACGCGGGCGCGAGCACCGTGTGCCCCTGGGCCTCGTAGTACGGGACCCAGTGCTCCCAGCTGCGCGGCGTCACCCACAGGCCGTGGACCAAGACGATGGTGCTCATCGGCCGTACCTCTCCAAGAAGGCGTACAGGTCCTCGCAGAGGGTCTGCTTGTGGGTGTCGGTCAGGCCGTGCGGGGCATCCGGGTAGACGAGCAGCTCGGCGTCCTTGACCAGCGCGGCCGACGCCCTGCCGCCGACCTCGAACGGAACGACCTGGTCGGCGTCGCCGTGGATCACCAGGGTGGGTACGTCGAAGCGGGCCAGGTCGGCGCGGAAGTCGGTGGCGGAGAAGGCGGCGATCGACTCGTAGGCGTTGCGGTGTCCGGCGGCCATGGACTGCAGCCAGAACGCGTCGCGCACGCCCTGCGAGACGGGCCTGGTGGGGTGGTTGAAGAACGGTCCGGCGGCGAGGTCCTCGTAGAGCTGGGAGCGGTCGGCGAGCGATCCGGCCCGCAGCCCCTCGAAGACCTCGGCCGGGACGCCGCCCGGGTTGTCGTCCCGGCGCACCATCAGGGGCGGCACTGCGGCCACCAGCACCGCCTGGGCGACACGGGTGGTGCCGTGCCGGCCGATGTAGCGGGTGATCTCTCCGCCGCCGGTGGAGAAGCCGACCAGGGTCACCTCCTGCAGGTCCAGGTGGTCCAGGAGGGCGGCGAGGTCGTCGGCGTAGGTGTCCATGTCGTTGCCGTGCCAGGTCTGCGTGGACCGGCCGTGGCCACGCCGGTCGTGGGCGATGGCGCGGTAGCCGTGGTCGGCGAGGAAGAGCTGCTGCGCCTCCCAGCTGTCGGAGTTCAGCGGCCAGCCGTGGCTGAGTACGACGGGGCGGCCCGCGCCCCAGTCCTTGTAGAAGATCCGGGTGCCGTCGGAGGTGGTGACGTAGGTCATCGTGCTGCCTTTCCGATGAGGGCGGCGGTGATCCGCGGCTCGGAGATCATCGCGACGTGCGAGGTCCTGACCTCGACGGTGTGCGCTCCGGCGCGGTGCGCCATGAAACGCTGCGCGGCGGCCGGGATGAGGTTGTCCTCGCGGGCGAGGAGGTAGTACGAGGGCACCGTCTTCCAGGCCGGTTCGCCGGACGCCTCGGAGAGGGTCGCGGTGTCGCCGGGCCGCTGTGTCGCCCACAGCAGCTCGGCCTCGGACCGGGACAGGTCGCCGGCGAACACCTCACGGAACGCGGACCGTTTGACGTATCCCTCGACGCCGTGCGGGTGGTTGCGGAAGTCCAGCGCGGCCTCGGTGAGCCTGGTGCCGGGGAACATGGCCTGCAGGCCGGACACGGTCTCCCCGGCATCGGGGGCGAACGCGGCCACGTAGACCAGCGCCCGCACCCGCTCGATGCCGCGGGCGGCATTGGTGATCAGCATGCCACCGTAGGAGTGCCCGACCAGCACGAGGGGGCCGGGCAGCGTGTCGAGGAAGGCGGCGAGGTAGGCGCTGTCGCCGTGCACACCGCGCAGCGGGTTGGGCGGGGCGATGACCGAGTGGCCCTCGCGGGTGAGATGGGAGATGACCTGGGACCAGCCGCCGGCGTCGGCGAAGGCGCCGTGCACGAGCACGATCGTCGGCTTCGGCCGCGTGGCGGGTCCGCTCGCGGCGGCGGGGCCGGCGGCGGTGGCGGCCGCGGCTGCGGCAGCCGCTCCGGCCAGCATGGTTCTGCGGGGGATGGGCGGAGACATGGATGGATGCACCCCTGTTCACGGTCTCTTCTACGCAGCCCGATGGGGCCGTACGACGAGGAAAACAGCGCCTTGCCCGGCGGACCATGCAGAACGACATGCAGAACGTCGGGCTGTCGGTCGTACGGGCGCGGTCAGAGCCCTCGGGGCGCCGAACGTCCGCGAGTCGACCGTGGTCAGTGCCCTCCGCGCGCGGCACGCAGCCCCGTCAGTCGTCCAGGGCCGCCAGGGCCCTCCGCGCCTCGTCGGCGGTGTGCTTGGACAGGGGCGCGCTCCGGACGGCTTCCACGGCACGGTTCAGAGCAGCGCGGGCGGCCCGGCGGTCGCCCAGTTCGGCGAAGGCCAGTCCGCGGGTGAGGTGGACCAGGCACAGAAGTCCGGGCGTGTCCTGTGTCACTGCCATCAAAGCCGCCTCATCGGCGTGGGCCAGCGCTTGGCTGGGCCGCCGGAGGCGGGCCAGCACGTGCGCGACGTACACCATGACTCGTGCGCGTGCCGACTGCCCCGGGCGTGCGGTGACGGGCCGTACCGCGAGTTCCCGCAAGGTCCTGCGGTAGGTGGCCAGAGCCTCGTCGTACTGCCCGAGCAGGTCCTGGAGCCGCCCCACACGCACCAGCAGATGGACGTATCCGTCGTGGTCGCCGGCCAGTTCGGCCGGGCCGAGCGCCAGGAGGGCGGTCTGCAGTGCCTCCCCGTTACGGCCGTCCTGGTGAAGGGCGTCCGAGGCGTACTGCAGCGCCCACGCCTCCTCCTTGTGGTCGCCCTCCGCCACCGCGATCTCCCGCGCCGCCAGCGCGCTCGCCAGCCCCTCCTCGTGGCGTTGGACGCAGGCGCTGGCGGCCCAGGCGAAGTAGTTGAGGTGCGTCACTTCCAGGCGGCGGTCGCCCAGCGCGGCGGCGGCCGCTCGGGAGAGCCCGTACACCTCGTACCAGCCGCGCCAGGCGATGGCGGTGTCGGAGTACCAGTGCAGGGCCTCGGCGGTGTCCACCACCCGGGAGTGGTCGGCGGCTGCGGCGGCGATCCGCAGGGCGCCGAGCCAGTTCTCGGACTCGGCCCGCAGCCAGTAGGAAGCCTCCTCCGCGGTGGCGAGGGGGACCCGCCCGTCCCACTCGGCGGGCAGCGCGCCGTATCCGGGTTCGAACCAGCGGCCTGCGGTGATCGTGATCTCCAGCAGGCGGCGCGCCATGTCGAGCTGAACAGCGGCTCGTTCACCGTCCGGTTCCTCGCCGCGCAGCCGTTCACCGGCGAACAGGCGCAGCAGGTCGTGGAGTTGGTAGCGGTCGCCGGCGCGTGGCTGGAGCAGGCCGAGTTCCACCAGTTCGTCGAGCACGTCCTCGGTGTCGGGTACGGAGCCGCCGGTCACCAGGGTGACCAACGGGGCGGAGAAGTCCGGCCCCGGCAGGTGCGCGAGCCGCCGGAACACGCGACGCGCCTCGCGGGAGAGCTGTGCGTGGGAGAGCATGAAGGTCGCCACCACGCTGACGTCGCCGCTGCGCAAGGCGGCCAGCCGCCGGTCCTCACCCGAGAGCCGCTCGAGGAGGTGGCGCACCGACCAGCCGGACCTGGTGGACAGGCGGGTGCCGGCGATGCGCAGCGCCAGCGGCAGGTGCCCGCACAGCCGGGACACCTCCGCGACGTCCTCCGCCGCCGAGGGCCGCGCCGCCTGGTCGGCGACCGCCCGCAGCAGAGCCGCCGACTCCTCGGGCGTCAGCGGGGCGAGGGCCAGCCGCCGGACGCCCTCAAGGCCGCTGAGCACCCGTCGGCACGTCACCAGCACCGGCCCGGACCCCGCGCCGGGCAGCAGCGGTCGTACCTGCGCCTCGTCGGCGGCGTTGTCCAGCACCAGCAGGCAGCGCCGCTCCCGCAGCACCGCCCGCAGCTGCGCGCACCGCTCCTCGTCCGAGTCGGCGACGGCCCGTGCCGGTACGTGCAGCGCCCGCAGCAGGCGTACGGCGACGTCGCCCGCGGAGGGCGGGGCGGGGTCGACGCCGCGGAGGTCGACGTAGAGGCAGTCACCGGGGTAGTCGCTCCGGAGGGTTTCGGCGGCCCGCAGCGCGAGGGTCGTCTTCCCGACGCCGGCCTGCCCGTGCACGAGGACGACCGGGGCCGGGCCGCCTCGGTCGCCCTCGGCGGCAGTACGGCGGACCGCCGCCAGCTCGTCCGCCCGGCCGATGAAGTCGGCAACCGATCGCGGCGGTTCGCACAGCCCCGGGCGGGCGGCCGTGCCGCCGCGGCGCAGCGCGCTGACGTCCGCCTCCAGCCGTCGCCGCTCCTGATCGCTCACTTTCAGCGCGGAGGCGAGCGCGGCGAGTGTGCGGGGCTGCGGCGTGCGGCTGTGCCCCCGTTCCATGTCGCTGATGGCCCGGGCGCTCACCCCCGACGCCTCGGCCAGCTCCTCCATCGTCAGACCGGCTGCCCGCCGCAGCTCGCGAAGCCGCATTCCCAGTTTCATGACGTCCCCTCCACCCCTACGGGCGGGCCGAGTTCTTGCAGGGAGAAGGCGCGGTTGCGGTCGCGCCGCGCGGGATCAGGGCACCGCGAGCCGGGCCGGGTCGTCCTGCCGGCGGCGCTCCGGCCGGTCGCGGCGTCGCCGGTGGCCTGCGGCGAGGCGACGGCCAGGGCGCAGGTGGTACCGCCTGGTCGGCTCGTCCGGAGCACACTCGACGGATGGTCATCCCCGAGCCGTCGGTGGCGTACAGGGTGAGGGGCCCGAAGCTCCAGAACTCCGGCCTCCTCCGGATGCCGTCCTCGGGCGGCCTCATGGTCGACCGCGCGGCCGCCCGCCTCTCCCGCCGCCACGGCGTGGAACGCCTCGCCCCGCTCGACGTCCGCAAGACCAGCCGTGTCGAGAACGAGCACATCGCCCCCCCCGGGCATGATGACGGCCGCGGCCGCACCGCCGGGCTCCCCTTCCGATGTCGCCGCCGAGCCCCGGCAGCATGGCGAACGGCCATGCCAGGGCGGCGGACACCGTGACTCTAGACACCCGATCCGCCGCTGTGCTGGCTGTCACCGCACTCTCCCTGGCTGTCGGCGCACGACCCGCCGCCCGGAGGGGGAGACCTCCGGGCACACCGCACGCGGCTCCGGGTCCGCGTCCGTCGCCCACCGCCGGCACACCACAGCGGACCGCACCACCTGACGACCTGTAGATAAAGTGACCGCAGCGATGAACGGCCGTCGCGTTCCGGGGGGTTGTTCATGGTCACGGTGCTCGACACGGAGGACATCGCGCCGGGCGACCGCGCCGAGGCGATGTACACGGCCATGGTCAGCGCCAGCGCCCCCTGCTTCCTGATGCAGGAGGAGTGCGGCGCCGGCATCCGGGCCAGGATGGACGTCTGGCCGATGAGGACGATGCAGGTGTTCAGCACCGAATCCACCGGCATCCGTCTGGTGCGCACCGCCAAGCAGGCCAGGCAGGACGACGCGGCGCCCCTCATCGCCTTCGCCGTGCAGACGGCCTCCCAAGGGCGCCAGAGCCACCTCGGTCATCAACGGCTGGTGCCACGAGGGCATCTGCTGATGATGGACCACTCCGCTCCGTACGACTACGCGTGGTCGGGAGACGGCGCCTCGCGCTGCATCCAGGTCCCCCTCGACCAGTTGACACTTCCCGTCGACGTCGTGCGCAGGGCGCTGCCCCATCTGACGGCAAGTCCCCTGTACCCCATGGTGACCGACCACATCGCGCACCTCACCGGCGGCATCGAGGATCTTCTGCGCGACCCGGCGAGTGCGGACATCGAGGAGATCACCATCGGCCTCACGCGCGCCCTGGTCGCCTCCGCCGTCCGGCAGGACCGCCACGCACGGACCGCCCTCGCCGAGACGCGGCTGACCCGGATCCGCGCCTACGTCAGGCGGCACCTGACCGAACCCGATCTCCGCCCCGCCCGCATCGCTGCCGCCCACCACATCTCCGAACGGCACCTGTACAAGCTCTGCGCGCAGGCGGGCTTCAGCCTCACCCGGTGGATCATCGAGCAGCGGCTCGAAGGAGCACGCGAGGAACTCGCCCATCCGCTGGGCAGCGGCCGCACCATTGCCGCCGTCGCGCGGCGCTGGGGCTTCAGCGACCCCACGCACTTCAGCCACCGCTTCAAGGACGCCTACGGCGTGTCCCCGCGCGACTGGCGCGCTGCGGCGACCGAGAAGAACTGACGGACCGGGTCTCGCGTGGACCCGCCTGCCCGTACGGCAGGACCGGAGCGAGCGCGGAGGACGGCCGTGGGCGTTCGACAAGGCGACGGGCGACGGGACGGGCGACGGGCGCCGGACGCCGCCGAAAGCGGGACGGAAAGTCCGCTGCGGCCAAGGAGGCACGGCGCAAGAGGGCTGCCCTGAACGCAGTGCTTAACACGGCAGTGGAGAAGAAACACTTCGCGGAGAATCCCCTCAACGGCCCCTGTGGGAACACTCTGGCGGTCGACCGGAAGGTTGACGGGAAGTCGCCGGGGTTCCGGCGCGAGTGCCGCTCCGCGAGATGGGTGGCGACCCTTCTCGCGCACCTCCGCGGCGAACCTTCATCGGCGTCTCTTCTCCATCTCCAGGCCCGATCGGTGCCGTGTTTGTTCTCGGCTGTCTGTCCGGCCCTGAGATGGTCCCCTTTTCATGGAATCTGCCTTCATCTGCCCGCACGCCGAAATGTTCGTAATGCGTGTGTGGTTGACGTGGCATCAACTCCATGTTGAAGAATCCCCCCGTCTTGATCGGTACACCACTGGCGAGGCCGTCTTCCCCTCTGCGGAAGGCGGTCTGATTCGACATGCCCTGAGGTGCTCCGGTCGAGGCCGGAATCATCGCGACCGGCGACGGAAATGCCCTGCGCCGGCGTGTCGGTGCGTCTGTTCCGCCCCGTGTGGAACGGCGCCGTCGAAGGGGATGGCGTGAAAGTGAGATACGGGCGGGCAATAGCCTGCCTCGTGGTTTCGGCGATGGCCGCGACCACGTTGCCACAAGTCGCTTATGCGGCCCCGGTTTCAGGCGAGGAAAGAGACGGTGAAAGCTGGTTCTTCGACGGCTGGTTCTCGGATTCCAAGGACGACGACGCACCCGAGGCCCCGCGTACCGGCGGTGATCCGGTGCTGCCCAGCCGGGAGAAGCTTCCCCCGGGCAAGGCGGCGCCCAAGGCGAAGCGCGTTGGCGAGCTGACCGGGAAGCGGACCGCGAACGCCCGCTACTGGCAGCTGTCCGACGGCCGGGTGCAGGCCGAGGTGTCGGCCGTGCCGACCGGGTACCGGACGGGCAGGTCCTGGAAGGACATCGACCCGAGGGTCGTCCCGTCCGCGGCGGAGGGATTCGTCTTCGCCAACACGACGAACGCGGCGAGCAGCTGGTTCGGTTCGGACGCGGAGCGGCTGCTGCGCTTCCGGGCCGAGGGGCACACGGTGACCCTCGGCCTGAAGGGTGCGCGGAAGCTCGCGCCGGTGGCTCAGGGCGAGACGGTCACGTACAAGGATGCGCTGCCGGGTGCGGACCTGTCGTACGAGGTGGGCCCGGGGCGGGTGAAGGAGAACATCGTCCTGGACGCGAAGCCGTCCGGTCCGGTGTCGTTCACGTTCACCCTGGACGCGGGCGGGCTGACGCCGAAGGCGAACAAGGACGGTTCGGTCTCCTTCCACGGCGAGGGCGCGAACCCGGTCCTCGTCATCCCCGCCGCGTTCATGACTGACGCGGCGAAGGACGCCCGGGCTCCGTACGGATCCGCCTACAGCGGGAGCGTCACGCAGAAGCTCGTGCGGGCCGGCAAGGGCTGGAACCTGGTCGTCACGCCGGACGCGACGTGGCTGGCGGCGCCGGAGCGGCGTTACCCGGTCACGATCGATCCGACGCTCTCGATCGCGCCGACGCCCACGACGGCGCAGGACGTGATGATCTCGTCGGACGGCCCGACGACGAACTACGACGACAACTGGCGCCTGTCGGTCGGCAACACGAGTACGGGCACGTCGCGCGCGCTGATCAGGTTCCCGGTCGGCAGCATCCCGGCGGGCACGAAGCTCGACTCCGCGGATCTGAAGCTCTGGTTCGACCAGACGCACACCACCGGCGACGCCGAGGTGCAGCTGGAGGCGCACCGGGCCACGCAAGCCTGGTCGGAGTCCACGGCGACCTGGAACAGCGCGAACGCGATCACCGGCGAGCTGTCCGGCACCTCCGTGCTGGTGGACAACGGCGAGGCCGGGCGTACGGCGGCCGTGGGTGCCTGGCCGGCGTCGGGGAACACCGCGTACACGCAGTACGCGGTGAACCAGACGTACATGTACAACAAGGACTCGGTCGCGGGCGACACGTACACCTGGCAGCCGAGTCTTCCCGAGGACGGCACCTATCAGGTCGAGACGCACTACGTTCCCGCGTCGGACCGGGCCGCCGACACTCCGTACAGCGTGACCTACGACGGTGGGACGAAGGCCTACACGGTCGACCAGAAGGCAGGCACGGCCGGTGTCTGGAAGACGCTGGGCTCGCACCCCTTCAAGGCCGGCACGCTGGGCAAGATCGTCCTGGGGGACGGGCCCGCCTCGGCCACCACGTCGGTGATCGCGGACGCGGTGCGGTTCACCAAGGGCGGCGTGGTCACCAAGCAGCCCGGTGAGCT
Organism: Streptomyces sp. NPDC056480; assembly: GCF_042795405.1. Taxonomy (NCBI): domain Bacteria; kingdom Bacillati; phylum Actinomycetota; class Actinomycetes; order Kitasatosporales; family Streptomycetaceae; genus Streptomyces; species Streptomyces sp. NPDC056480. The sequence continues at coordinate 14,633 of NZ_JBHTSA010000019.1, forward strand.
GAACACCTGGCACACCTTCCCCGTCACCAAGACGGTGCAGTCCTGGATCGACGGGACGAACGTCAACAACGGCTTCGTGATCAAGGCCGGTGACGAGTCCGCGAACGGCCCCAAGGGCGGTCCGCGCTACCAGGGCAGCGAGTTCGGGTACGGCGGCGAGACTGCCACCTACCCGCGTCTCGTGCTGACCTTCGGCCGTCAGGGCGTCGACCTGGCCGCCCCGACCACGATCCACGACACGGGCGCGGAGCTGTCCTGGTCGGCGTACCAGGCCAAGGACCCGATCGCGACCGGGGACGACCTGGTCGAGTACCAGGTCCACCGCTCGGTCAGCCAGACCTTCACCCCCTCGGCCGCCACCCTCGTGGCGCCCGTCGCGCCCGGCACGACGTCGTTCACCGACACCTCGGCGACGCCGACGAAGGCCGACGACGCCGACCCGTACGGCCGCGCCTACTACTACATGGTGGCGGTCAAGACGAAGGACGGGCAGGTCGTCGCCGCGCCGACGCAGCTCGTGCGTCTGCCGAAGGCCGGACGTACGACGAAGGTGCTCGCCGCGTCGCAGGACACCACGCTGTCCTCGGTCCAGTCGAGTACCCCGCACGACACCCTCGACGACAGCGGCCCGAAGAACTGGCTGTCCGTCGGCAACAACTCCGCCACGTACGGCGACACCCGCGCGCTGCTGAAGTTCCCGGCCCTCGGCATCCCTGCCTCCGCCCGGGTCCTGGACGCCAACGTGCGCCTGTGGTCCACGCAGACCACCCAGGACACCGCGGGTGCGGTCTACGAACTGCGGCCGCTGACCCGTGACTTCGACGAGGCCACCGCCACCTGGGCCAAGGCCGACGCCGGCACCGGCTGGACGACGGCGGGCGGTGACTTCGGTGCCGTCGTGGCCGACACGGGGGCGATGACGAACGACCCGGCGCGTCACGACTGGAACGTCACCTCGATGGCGCAGTCCTGGGTGGCCACCCCGGCCTCCCAGAAGGGCGTCGTCCTCAAGACGGCGGACGAGGCCGCGGCGCAGGAGCGCACCGTGTTCCTGTCGTCCGAGGGCACCGAGCCCAGGCTGGCTCCGAGGATCGTGGTCACGTACATCGACTCCACCACGGACTCGACGTACTACGCGCCGCAGACTCCCGCGCGCATGACGCCGAACAGCGACTACACGGTCGACTTCACCCTGACCAACACCACGGCCGCCACCTGGACCTCGGCCGACAACGTCCTGACCTACAGGTGGGCCCTGCCCGACGGCACGGACGTGACCACCGGCGGCAACCAGATCCGGACGGCGTTGCCGGCGAACGTCGCACCGGGCGGGTCGGTCGGCCTGCAGGCGCAGGTGAAGACGCCGATCAACTCGGACAACGGCAACAAGCGCACGGACTACGTCCTGACCTGGGACGTCTACAACAAGACGACGGGCACCTGGACGTCCGGCACCGCCGGCATTCCGGGCCTGAGCCAGAACGTGGCGGTGGAGGACCCCACCTCCAACGAGCTCGGCATGGAGAAGTTCTACTCCTACACGGGCAAGAACACCGGCGCCGGCTCGACCGTCATGAACAACCTGGCGTCCGGCAACAGCGTCTGGCAGTACAACGCGTTCACCAACCCGGGCCGCGGTGTCACCACCTTCGCCCGCTTCGTCTACAACAGCCAGGACACCTCCGACACGGTCTCCGGCTCCGGCTGGTCCTTCCAGGCATCCGGCCCGATCCGGCTCGGCGCTCCGCTGGAGTTCCACCCCAAGCCGAACCCGACCGAGATCCGTCTCCCCGACGGCGACGGCACCACCCACGTCTTCCGCTGGGACGCGGCGACGAGCGCGTGGAAGGCGCCGGCCGGCGTCCACTACAAGCTGACCGCGAAGACCGGTCTCGACTGCACTCCGCTGAAGGACCCGGTCCCCGACGCCTGGACGATGACCCGTCCCGACGGGAGCCGCTTCCTGTTCGGCTGCGACGGCTACCTGACGTCGCTGGTCGAGAAGAACGGCAACACCCAGACGTACACGTACGAAGAGCGGAAGTCGAACAACAAGCCGACCAAGTTCCTCAAGTACGTCACCGACCCGGCGGGCCGGCAGTCGCTGACGATCGACTACTACTCCAAGGCGGACGGCAACAACCCGAAGATCATCGACCACATCAAGTCGATGACCGAGATCTCGGGTCGCACGTTCACCTTCGAGTACTCCGACAAGGGTCTCCTCACCAAGATCACCGACGGCGCCGGTTCCAGCCAGCCGAAGGTCTTCGGCTTCGAGTACGACGCCACCCAGGGCAACAAGAACGTCAAGCTGGTCAAGATCACCGACCCGCGCGGCAACGCCACCGCCATGACGTACTTCTCGCCGCAGGCCGGTGACGACCCGAAGTACCACTGGTGGACCAAGACGATCACCGAACGTCTGCAGGGTGTCACCACCTTCGGCTATGCGGTCGACGCCGGGAACCCCAAGTTCGTCGACACCAAGGTGACCGACGCCCTGTCGCACGCGACCGACTACGTGTCGGACGACTTCGGCCGCCCGGTCCAGACGACCAACGCCAAGTCCCAGACCACGAAGATGAGCTGGGACGCGGACAACAACGTCACCTACCTGGAGGAGGCCAACGGGGCCAAGACCGCCTACTGCTACGACCAGAAGACGGGCTATCCGCTCTGGAAGCGCGACGCGGAGAGCAACAAGTCCGGTGTCCCGCCTCCGGGCGACTGCGCCCCCGGCACCTACCCGGCGAACTCGGCGCGCTACGCGTACGTGACCCGTCCGGACGGCTACGCGGTCGACCTGGCCACGAAGACCTCTCCGGAGGGCCGCACGTGGCAGTTCGGGTACGACTCCTTCGGCAACCTGAAGACGGTCACCGACCCCAAGGGCGTCGCCACCCCCACGGCCGGTGACTACACCACCGCCTACGAGTACAACGCCTACGGTCAGCTCACCAAGGCCACCGACCCCAACGGCAACCCGTCGACGACGAGCGACTTCGGTCCCACGGGCTACCCGGCGAAGATCACCGACGCCCTGGGGAAGACCACGTCCTTCGTGTACGACGTGCGCGGTCAGGTCACCGAGGTCACCGACGCGCTCGGCAAGAAGACCACGCAGACCTACGACACCTTCGGGCGTCCGAAGGAGAACACGGTCCCGAAGGACCAGAACGCGGGCGTGTTCATCACCACCCCCGCACCGGTCTACGACGCCAACGACAACGTCACCACGTCGACGGCGCCGAACGGGGCGGTCTCGACCGCCGTGTACGACGTCGCGGACCAGCTCGTCTCGGCCACGGCCCCGAAGGACACGCCGACGTCGCCCGAGCGGAAGACGTCCTACACCTACGACAAGGTCGGCAACCTGCGGACCGTCACCGAGCCGAAGGGCTCGCTGACGAGCTCGGACGCCACCGACTACGTCACCACCAACCATTACGACGAGATCTACCAGCTCACCTCGGCGGTCAACGCGGCCGGTGACAAGATCTCCTACGAGTTCGACGACGTCGGCAACGCCGTCAAGGTCGTCGACCCGAAGAAGAACGCCACCCCGGACACCACGGACTACACGTCCACGATGGCGTACGACCTGAACCACCGGCTCACCAGCTCCACGGACCCGGCGGGCAAGGTCAGTTCCCGCACCTACGACAAGGACTCCCTGGTCCTCACGGCCACGGACCCCGGGAACAGCACGACGACCCACACCTACGACGAGCGGGGCAAGCAGACCGAGGTCAAGGTCCCCTACGACGGGACGACGTTCCGCGTCACCCGCTACGAGTACGACCAGACCGGCAACACCACCAAGGTGATCACGCCGAAGGGCACGGCGACGGCCACCGCGGACGACTTCACCTCGCGCACCGAGTACGACGCGCTGAACCGTCCGGTCAAGCAGTACCAGCCCTACGACCCGGGCAACCCCGAGCACAACGACCCGAACGTCTACACGCAGACCGTGTACGACGCGGTGGGCCGGGTGGAACGGCAGTCGCAGCCGCCGTCGCAGGGCCAGACGGTCCGCAACGACAGCGTCATGGAGTACTACGACAACGGCTGGACGAAGAAGTCCAGCGATCCGTGGGACATCACCACGACGTACGACTACACCGAGCTCGGGCTGCAGAAGGCCCGTACCCTCACGTCGGCCGGCGGTTCCTCGGACCGCACCATGACGCAGTCGTACTACCCCGACGGCAAGCTGAAGTCCAAGTCGGACGACGGCGTGCCGGTCGGCCGGTCGGTCGTGCTCGTCGACAACTCCGACACCCAGCACACCACCGCCACCGGCACCTGGGCGACCGGCGGCACCACCGGTCAGCAGGGCTACGACCACCGCACCCACGCCTCCGGCACGGGCACCGACTCCTTCGCCTGGACGCTCAACATCCCGAAGGACGGCACCTACACCGCGTACGTGAGGTACCCGCAGGTCGCGGGCGCGTCCACGGCGGCGAAGTACACGCTGTCCCAGGGGACGACGACCCACCCGTCGGTCACCAAGGACCAGACGGCCGGCACCGGCACCTGGGTGACGCTCGGCTCCTACACCCTGAAGCAGGGCAACGACGCCAAGCTCAAGCTGGAGCAGAGCACGTCGGGCATCGTGGTCGCCGACGCGGTCAAGCTGGTCCGCAGCACGACCGGCGAGACGGACACCGAGAAGCGGACCTTCACCTACGGCTACGACGTCAACGGCAACGTGACGTCGATCGACGACACCTCCTCCGGTGCCGGCATCGACGCCTACACCATCGCCTACACCGGACTGAACAAGGTCCAGAAGGTGACCGAGGCCCTCGCGGGCCAGGAGAAGAAGGTCACGTCGTACACGTACGACGCCAACGGTCAGGCCGACACGGTCACGCACCCCGACCAGTTCTCGAAGTACACCTACGACCTGCGCGAGCTGGTCAAGTCGATCTCGGTCGGCAAGTCTGCGACGGACACGTCGCCGAAGGTCACCTCGTACACGTTCAACGACCGCGGCCAGCGGCTCAAGGAGACCAAGGCCAACGGCAACACGGTCGACCACACCTACCTCCTCGGCGGCGATCTGAGGTCGACCACGGAGAAGAAGGGCTCCGGGACGCTCGTCTCCTCGCACACCTACGCCTACGACCTGAACGGCAACAAGGCGCAGGACGTCGCGAAGAAGATGAACGCCGACAACCACACGGCGTACCTCGACGCGACCACCGACTACACCTACGACCCGGCGGGTCGGCTCACCCAGTCGGTCAAGACGGGCACCGGCGCGGGCACGGAGAAGTACGTCCACGACGACAACGCCAACGTCATCTCGCAGACGGTCAAGAACGTCACGACCGCCTACGAGTACGACCGCAACCGCCTGCTCCGGGCCACCACAGGGGGCTCGGCGGCCACCTACACCTACGACCCCTTCGGACGGCAGGAGTCCGTCACCTCGGGCGGGCAGGTCATCGAGAGGAGCGTGTACGACGGCTTCGACCACGTCGTGGAGTCCCAGAAGCGGGACGGCACCGGCGCGATGAAGTCGACGACGTTCACCTTCGACCCGCTGGACCGCACCGCCTCGAAGACGGTCGACGGCAAGAAGACCGACTTCCACTACCTCGGCCTGTCCGGCGAGGTGCTGAGCGAAGAGGTCGCCGGGCAGCTCACCAAGTCGTACCAGTACAGCCCGTGGGGCGAACGGCTGTCCCAGGTCAAGCACAACACCGACGGCACCGGCGAGGACGGCTTCTACGGCTACAACTCGCACAGCGACGTCGAGACGCTGACCGACAAGAACGGCGACACCAAGGCGACGTACGGCTACACCGCCTACGGCTCCGACGACCAGTCGGAGTTCACGGGCATCGACAAGCCGGACGCCACGGATCCGACGAAGCAGGAGTACAACCCCTACCGCTTCAACGCGAAGCGCTGGGACGCCCAGTCGGGCACGTACGACATGGGCTTCCGCGACTACAGCCCCGGGCTCAACCGCTTCACCACCCGGGACATGTACAACGGCGCCCTGGCCGACATGAACCTGGGGGCGGACCCGTTCACCGGCAACCGCTACGCCTTCGCCGGCGGCAACCCCACCAGCTTCGTCGAGCTGGACGGCCACTTCGCCTTCGCGATCCCGGCCATCTGGTGGGCCGGCGCGGCTCTGGTCACCGCCCTGTACGCGGCCACGCCCGAGGGACAGAAGAACCTCTCGGACGCGGCGACGGCGATCGGCCAGATGATCCCGACAGCGGAAGAGGCGTCCTCGTCCAGCGCGTCCAGCGGGACCAGCACGGCGCCCACGCCGTCCCCGTCGCCGGGATCGGCTCCCACACCGCCCGGCAGCGGCCCGCAGGGCTTCCACACCGGGAAGGCCGTCTCCGACCTGGTCCGGCTGTTCGCGCGCCTGGCCCCCTCGGCCGAGGAGGACAACTCTCCTCAGCGCAAGGCGATCGACGGCGCCGGTGAGGAGAGCCGCAAGTGCCAGAGTTCGTCCGGGCCGAGCCTCGTGTGGAACACCCCGGTCGACACACAGGGGCGCGCCACCGGTGGATTCGCCTGTCTGGACCCCTCCCAGCCGGCCAGCCTGGACAACACGGGTCCGCAGAACCCGCGCGGCTGGGACCTCCAGGACGAGGCCGACGACTGGAACCGCGCCCACCTCATCGCCCGTGAGTTCGGCGGCAGTCACTACCGGGAGAACATCGTCCCGACGACCATGTACCAGAACCAGAAGGAGGGCATGCGGACCGTCGAGTACGAGATCGAAAGGCGTCTCAAGCTCGGAGAGAAGGTCTACTACCAATCCGTCCCGGTGTACGCCCCGGGCTATGTGAACCCGATCGGCGTGCACATGTACGTCTCGAGTTCATCGGGGGCGTTCTCCCGGCTGATACCCTCCGGAGTCCACGACTGACGGGCCCGGGCGCCACTGAAGCCGTGAGTCCCCCGAGGGGCTGAAACGGCGCAGAAGAGGCGGTGGGGTGAGCGGCGTCGGCCGCCGCCCCACCGCCGTTGCCGTCAAGGAAGGAACACATGAATCATCTCGACGTCGTCCGGCTGCTGGGTCTCGACGCCCCGGTGCGGCCGGAGGGAGAGGGGTACGGCCAGATCGTCCCCGAGGACTTCGAGTTGCTGGTCCAGGTCCTGCCGCAGGGGGTGATCGCGTCCTCCCTGCTGCTCGGAGGGACCGAACTCCCGGTGCGCTCCCTGGAGGACTTCACCCGGGACACCGCGCTGCGCATCGCGGACATGGAGGAGGCCCTGCAGAGCCGCGAGCAGGAGCTCTGGCTGCCGCTGCACCCGCGGCCCCGCGGCATGGTGCCCTGGGGGCGCACCGCCAACGACGGCGTGCTGCTGTGGGACACCACCTCCGCGGACACCGCGGACTGGACGACCGTCCTCACGGACACCGACTTCCAGTTCTGGCTGGACCTTCCCTTCTCCGCTTCGGAGTTCGTCGCGCGGGCCGTCGCGGGACGTGCCGAGGGGACGCCCGCCCTCGAGACGTACCAGGAGTACGAGTCGGGAACGTTCTGGAAGGTCGCCGAGGACAAGCGCGCGACGGCCATGGTGCTGGCGAACCGCGACATCGGGGCGGTCGAGGAGATCCTCGCCCGCGTGCGGAGCATCGGCGTTCCCGGCGTCCGGCAGTACGCGGAGGAGCTGCTCGGCCGGGCGGGGGAGTCGTTCGGCGCGCTTCCGGAGGACTACCTGGCGATCATGGGGGAGTTCCCCGGCGGCGTCGTCGCCGGCGTACGGGTCTTTCCCGCCGCGGGCGGTACGGGAACCCCGGGGCTGCGCCGGCTGGACGAGGACGGGCTGTTCCTGCAGTGGGGCGAGGTCGGTGGCCGTGCCTTCGGCTGGCTCACCGCCAAGGGCGCCCCCGAGGAGTGGCGCGTGGCCTACATCGAGCCGGACGCGTCGGCGCTCACGTGCCTGGAGGACCAGACGTTCGCCACGTTCCTGCGACGCCGGCTGCGGGGCGACCACTCGCTGTTCTGACCACCGGCCGGCCTGTCGCCGAGCGGTGGCGGCCGAGGCGGACGGCCTGTGCCACGACGTCCACCGGAGCTTGCGATCCCTCCCTGCGCAGGGCGAGCGAGAGGCGCCTGACGGGCGAAAGCCCAGGTCAGGCGCCTCTTCTCGTGCACATAGAAAAGCCCGAGCTTCTTCGGCGAGTGCTGACCAGCAGGTTTGTGCTGTGCTGGTGGTACACGCCTCGAGCGGCCGCTGACCAGCGGAAAAGACCACGATTCGGCCAAGCCGCAGGCGGCTGGTCCGCGTATGGCCCGGATCTCGGTCGGCAGGGAGTGGACCCCTGACCGACGGCCCGGAGGGGCGAGTCGGCACACGGACGAGTGGCGGTGCCGACAGATCTCCACGGAGCATGCCTCGATCTGGCCGCCGCTCCTGCGTGTGCGAGGTCCGCGGCGCGGTGACTTCGATCCTTGGCGCCCTTCGCGGGTGACCGCCGCGTTGACTTTGTCCGCAGTCCTGCGTGATCAGGATGTTGCGCCCCTCCGCCACTCCATCGAGCGCCGGCATCTGGCCAGGACGGCGCGATCCCGGGAACGACCCGGCTCGCGCAGGGATCACCCGGTGACCGAGGCGACGTTACCTGTGGGAGAGCGGAACACTCCCTGTCGCGCGGGGACCACCGCCGAGGTCGACCAGATGCTCACTGCCGACGTGGAACATCCCCGCTCGCGCGGTGGAGGCCGCGGCCGGGATGGAGCCCGTGGTCGACTCCATCGGCGGCGGCGTGGGCCTTCTCCGGTAGCTGGGCGTGGCGGTCCTCGCCTACACGGGCGCAGCCAAGACGTGACCCGTTCGTGAGCCCGACGGTACGTATGCGTGCGCAGCCCGGCCAACTCCTCCAAGGCGGCCCAGGGCACCGCTACGCTCTCGGCGCCGGCCTCCCGGGATCCGCCCTGGGGGTCACACCATGGGCGGTGGGGGCTGGGCTTGGCCTGCTGCGTTCATCCCGGTACGGGTCGCCCTCAGCACCGCCTTCATGTCGTACTCGTCGCTACGCCGGAGGAAGATGATCTTGGAGAGCGCGATCAGACTCGGGCCGCACAACAGGATCGACAACCACCATCGGTCCTGTGCGACGAACACCCCGGCGCCGAGCATCGCGATCGCCACGACGCCACCCGTGATCAGCGTGGCCATATATCGCTTGTGGGACCGCCCGTCACGGGCTTCACGAGAAGCGCGCTCTGAGGCTTCACGAGTTGTCTGGGCAGCTCGCTCCGCATCCTCCCGCTGTATCTCCAGCCGGATCGTGCGCTCCTTGTGCTCCCGCTTGAGCTGCGGCTCCAGTGCTTTGAGGGCCACCTCCAGCTGATGCGGATCCAGGCGGGAACCCCACTGTGCGGCGATGTTCAATCCCAGCGACAGGACCGGGTCTTCTGTGGTCTTGGGCGAGGGAAGGGACCCTTGCTCCTCCGTGGTCACTGTTTGACCCCTCCGCCGCCACTCGAAGCGGGCGAGTAGTTGTCGATTTCGGATTCCTCGGGAGGTGGCCCGAGGCGGACGAAGAGCATGGCCAAGGCGTGGTCGATTGAGCTTGCGGCGTCGACGGCGACCGATGCCCGCTCGGCTGGCGAGAGGTCTGCCGAGTCTTCGGCCGCAGGTGTTCGAGGAGAAGGAGCCGGCTTGCGCTGCCCATAGCGGGGTGCTGCTCGGTCAAGGCGCATGCGGAGCGCTCGTAGGAGCGTGTCGCTCGCCAGGTCGGGATGTGGCGGGGCGAGGAATCCAGAAGCCGGCACATTGGCGGACAGGAAAGCATGGACGCGGATGGGTACCTCGCTGCCGAAACTCTCTGCCTTCGGCAGGAAGTCGATCAGGCGCTTGAGTGACTCTTCAGATAGTTGCCCCAGTGCCAACTCCCATCCCCGCGGCAACTCTTCCTCGTGCTCCAGGCCGTCACGGCCGGGCATGGGCAGTGGGACGAGTCCGAAGTCCCTGGGGTGGATTGTTGGGTCTGCAACTTCTTCGTGCTCCACTCCATCCGGCGGGTTGTCCGAAAGACGCTTGATCAGTTGCTCTAGCCTCGCGACCCGTTGCTTCACGACCTGGTCCTCGGCCGCTGACCCCCTCTTGCCGAGGAGGTGTACGAGCGTTTCGATCAACGAGTGCGCATCTTCGTCGGGACTTCGTGCGAGAAAGGCGAGCTGGCCGGCCAACCCCTCTGGGACGAACTCCATCGCCTCCGACCACCCGATCGGGAGCTCGCGCACTCGGGTGATCTGGACTGAGGGGCGAGAGAGGAGCGATCTGATGAGTACTGCCAGGCGCAGCGACACATCCTCCCACTGTTGATCATCCCGAAGTCCTTCGGGCGTGGGGCGAGCATCTGAGGCGGTCCGCTGAGCGGAGCGTGGGGGCGTCTTCGAGCGTGATCGGAAGGTGAGCCACATGGCCAAGGCGGCCGTACCGGTGGTGGCTATGGCGGCCCCCGCGCTCACGATCGACGCGACGTCCATGCATCCCTCCCGCACGTGATCTGAATGACTCACGGTACCCAGCCCCGCAGCGGTTGGTAGTCGATACGTGGATTCTTTCTGGGGAGGGGTCGGGGTTGTCCTGGAGCCGTAGCGGGCGTCGGTGCTCGTGACGCGATCTGGTGTTCGCTGTGATCAGAAATCGCCCTCTGGCCGGCGAGTTGTATGTCGCGGGGCACCCGTCGGCGCGTGCTCTACATGCTCCGCCGACCATCAGGAGGCCCGCGTTCCGTCAGGGGGCGACATGATCACTCTGCCTGAGATCGCCCTGCTCGGCTTCACCGGATACCGTGCGACGCGGCTCGCAGTCCACGACGCCATCCGACGCCATCCTCGACCCCGTCCGCGACCTCATCCACAGCTGGCACGAGCGCAACGGGGACAGCGGCCCACGCACCTTCGTGGTGTCGCTGATCTCCTGCGTCCACTGCATGGGCTGGTGGATCTCCGGCGGCTCCTTCGGGAGTACCGCCGCGGCACCTCGCGGTCGCCGGGGAGGGCCCAGATCGACGGCGCCCCCGTCGCCAGCCCGGCTCCCGCCGACAACGCCACCGACTCGGCTGTCTCCCTGGACCCGATCGCGATCCGCGTGTGGGACCCGAGCCCGGAGCACCATCTGGAGGCCGACTCCCCGGTCGTCGCGAGCCTCTCGGTGCTGGAAGAGCTGCGCCTCCTCGGCGCGGCCGTCCGGGCCATCACGCACGGCGTACAACGCGCACGCCCGCCTGGACATCTCCCAGGCGTGGGGCGACGGCTCCAGGGTCGCCGCGGACGGCACGCACATGGACACCTACTTCAACAACCTGCTGTCCGAGACCGCGGTGCGGTACGGCAACTCGGGCGGCATGGTCTATCGCCACATCTGGGGCATGTGCATCGCGCTGTTCACGCACTTCATCCCGCGCGGCGCATGGGAGGCCGACTACATCATCGAGGGCCTGCTGAAGAGCACGTCCGAGGTGAAGCCGGCCACGGTGCACGCAGATACGCGGGGCCAGTCGTTCCCGGTCTTCACGCTCGCCCACCTGCTGGGCTTCGACCGGATGCCGCGCATCAGGAACTGGAAGGACCTCACCTCTCCCAGTGGATCGGCGTCGGCCAAGGCGGCGTCATCACCGACAACGACTCCGTCGAGCAGGAGAAGAAGCGAAGTTCAACGCGTTGCTCACGAACGCGTGATCTTCCACAACGCCCTGGACATTGCCGAGATCGTGCGCCAGCTCCAGGAGGAGGGCCAGGTCATCGATTCCGAGGACCTGGCCCACATCTCTCCTCAACTGACCGAGCCCATCCGCCACTTCGGCGAGTGCCCACCCACGGACTCGGCCTTGAACCTGAGGCGTACGACCCGCACCTGGACGTCGACTTCAGCCCGCTCCGCGGCGACGACTCGCCCGTCCCGTCCCGTCCCGCCTCGCACGGCTACGGCCAAGCGGCCTGATCAGGCGAAGCCGGGCGACAGCCCGTCCGGGACCTCACGGGGGACCAGCGAACGAGGTCATCTGCGTGGAGCCGGCCTGCACGGAGCTACTTGGATTCGACCCGTCCGAACGGGTTGGGGTCGGCCGTCACCGCGTCGCGGGCCGCCTGCCAGGCGGAGTCCCCGGGGTAGAGCTCGCTGCGCAGGTAGGCCCAGGCGAGCGTGGCGAGGGCGGCGACCCGCTCGGGGTTCTCGTCCGTGGTTTCGGCGACGTCGTATCCGGAGATCCCTCCGAGCCCGTGCTCCGCGTCGAACAGGGTGAGCAGGGACTTGGGGCCGGGGGAGAGGACGTAGGGGTCGGTGTGCCATTCGGGGCCGCTGACCGTCAGGAATGCGGAGTCGTCCTTGTCTCCTGCGACCACCAGCGCGGGTGTCGTCATCGTGGAGAAGTCGGTGGTCAGGAAGAAGGAGTAGTTCTCGACGGTGAACTCGGTGAGGGCGTCGCCGCCCCGGCCGGGCGGGGCGAGCAAGACGCCCGCCTTGATCCGGGGATCGGCCAGGTTCACCGTCGTTCCGTCGTCGGGATCGGTGAGCCGGGCGCCGAGCAGCAGGCTCGCGGTGTGCCCGCCCATGGAGTGTCCGGCGACGGCGACCCGGCTCGGGTCGATGTGACCGGCGAGATGCGGGACGGCGTCCTCGATCACGTCGAGCTGGTCCAGGACGCGCGTCATGTCCTCGACCCGGGTGCGCCAGTGTGCGACGGCCCCGGGGCCGTCGTGCTCCAGGCTCAGCGTCCTGGAATCCAGGTGGGTGGGCTGGATCACGACGAAGCCGCGTGCGGCCCAGAAGTTCGCGAGCGGGGCGTAGCCGTTCAGCGAGGAGAGGTTGTTGGAGAAGCCGAGACCGTGCGAGAGGAGGATGACCGGCAGCTCGCTCCCGGTCATCGGCGCGGAGATGCGCACCTGGAGGTCCACGGCGCGGCCGGGGGCCGACAGCACCACCGGGCTGACCGAAAGGACGGGGGTGGGCGAGTGGAGGGTGTCGGCTGTGAAAGCAGGTTCACTCATGAGGAGCATGCCCTTCGATGACCCCCGCCGCCGTCCGCGGACGGCGGCGGGTATGGCGGAGTGCCCGCAGTCAGCTAACCTGAAAGCGGATCCTTGTTCCGTTTAAGATATGGAACGCTGATCCGTTTCGTCAACGGCCCCCGGAAGGAGAGCGTGATGCCCACAGCAGGCCCGGCCAAAGGAGCGTCCGCCCGCAGCAAGCGAGCGGACGCGATGCGCAACCAGCAGACGCTGCTCGACGCAGCCGCGGAGGTGTTCGTGACGGCGGGGATCGACGCGCCGATCCGCCAGATCGCCGCCCGGGCGGGTGTCGGACTGGGGACGCTCTACCGTCACTTCCCCACCCGGGCGGACCTGGTCACCGCCGTCTATCACCATCAGATCGAGGCCTGCGCCGAAGCCGGCCCGAAGCTGCTGGCCGATGCCGACTCCCCGTTCGACGCGCTGCGCCAGTGGGTCGACCTCTTCACCGACTTCCTGGTGACCAAGCACGGACTCGCCGACGCCCTCCAGTCCGACAGCGACCGCTTCGCCACGCTGCACACCCACTTCCTCGACCGGCTGATGCCCGTCTGCGCGCAGCTGCTCGACGCCGCCGTCGCCGCCGGCGAGATCAGGCCCGGCACGCAGCCGTACGAGCTCATGCGCGGTATCGGCAACCTCTGCATCGGGCGCGACAGCGACCCCCGCTACGATCCTCGAAGGCTGATCGAACTGCTCCTTCAGGGGCTGCGGCTCTCATAGAAGAGCGGTAGGGCCGAGGAACACCGAATCGATTCGCAGGACTTGGTCTCGCTCGCAGGTGGGATCGGGGTGCTTCTGAGAATCGTCGGTGACAGCATCCGTCCGGTCGGCATGACGGTCCCTCACGCGGCTTCCCCGAGCGCATCGGATACGCAAGGTGCCCTCCGTGAAGACCAGCACCCGGGTACGCGTGAGGCCCCAGTTCGAGGCCGCGCTCGCGCTGGCCCGCCAGATCAATCACCGTCTACGAGATGAAGCGCCTCGGCCGTGCACGCCGCCGCACTCACCGCCCACGGCCTGGTCCTGGAGATGTTCGCCGGGCCTCTGCCCGGCAGGTCCGACCTCAGCGGCCGGGGCCGGCTGCTGTTCGCGTTCTTTGCGTTCTTCGCGGCGATGGTGGAGACCGAGCGGGGGAGCATCCGGGAGTCGCCCCTCGAAGGGCTCGACGCGGAGGCCCGCAAGGGCAAGCACGGTGGGGGCCCGCCCGTTATCACCCGACGACATGCTGCAGCGGCGGCTGACCTGCCGCTGCCAGGCGCTGACGACCCTGGCCCACCTTCGCTGCGGTCACGCCTTCGCCGGGCTCGCAGCCAGATTCCGCGTGGACCTGCCCCCAGACGTACCGACGCGCGAAGTCAAATGCCAGGCTGCAGGGGAACGTCTGATCGCACGAGGCGGACTTGAGCGGCTGGTATGCGGCCGGGCAGGTAGACGAATCCGTTGCCGTTGTCGAGGAGCAACCCCTCGCCGATGCCGTCCACGGACCAGATTGGGTGCCGATCCGTCGCCGCCGAGCGGTGAGCTCCTGCCGCAGCAGTCGTCGTGCGGAAGTGGACAAGCCCCGTCCGGACGGGCCTCTGGACCGGCCGAGAGCCAGGTTGCGGAGCCCCCTTTCCGGGCCCCGGCCGCATGCTGGTGGGCCCGCACGACGGTCGAGTCGGCTCGTCCTTCGGTTTCCCTGCTCGGGCCGACCAGACCAATGCGCCGTAGTGAGTGGAGTGTTCGGCCCAAGCCTTGTCCATCTTCGGGTCGTAGAGGTCGGGCTTGTCGATGTCGGTCTTCAGGTTGTCACTGGGACGAGCCGGCGAGGGGCGCCGCCGAAGGAGCGGAAGGCTGCGACGTGCGCTCCGTCCATGCGCGCTGGTCCAGGTGCAACACCGGCCGGACGAACATGTGCCGCGAACGCGGCAGCACCATCACGAACGCCCAGACCCGGTGGCGTTTGCCGGTCCGCGGATCGAGCCACGGCCCGAGGAAGCCGTAGTCGATCTGGGCCTCCGATCCGGGCTCGATGTCGTCGCGCAACACGGTGCCCTGCTACTTCGCCACCTCGTCCGACAGGGTCGCGTGCACCCAGCGGCGGAACGAGGAGATCGACACCTCCCCGGGGAACCACTCCCTGATCAGCTTCGACCGGTCGGCCTCGCTCATCGCCGGGCCGCCCGGGCTGATCCCGGCTGCTTCCGCCGGAGCCAGGTACTTCCCGACCCCAGGTCGGGCGGTTTGAGCGTCACGTACCCGAGATCGCCGGACGGTACGGCCTCGACGTCGACGCCGAGTGCTTGACCGCGTCCCTCGACGCGTACGCGCGGGGCTGATCGCGGCCGGTGTCGGGCACGAGTGCCGGCTGCCGTCGAAGGTCCTCACTAACTGCGTGAGAGCCGCCGCGGACTCAGGTGCGTCGCCTGTGCTCACTGCCGACACCGAGGACGACAGTCAGCGGAGGCCGCCGCCATGCAGCCACCCGGCCGGGAAGCAGTCGTCGTGCGTGCGCCTCAGGTTCGGTTCAGTCGCCCACCCGGCCGGTGTCGTACGCCCACATCGCGATCTCGACCCTGTTTCGGGCGCCGATTTTGGTCAGCAGGCTGGCGACGTGGGTCTTGGCGGTCGTCAAGCCGATGAACAGCTCGGCGGCGATCTCGGCGTTCGTGCGGCCACGGGCGACCAGCATCAGTACCTCCTCCTCGCGTTCGGTGAGCGGCTCGATCGGTTGGGTCCGTCGGCTCGACGGTTCCCTGGCGGCGAGGGTGGCCAGCAGCCGCCGGGTGATGTTCGGCGCGATCAGGGCATCGCCGACGGCGGCGGCATGGACGGCCTGGACGAGCAGCTCCGGCCCGGCGTCCTTGAGCAGAAAGCCTCGGGCACCGGCCCTGAGCGCGCCCTGGATGTACTCGTCGAGGTCGAATGTAGTGAGCACCACTACCGCGATGGGGTCCGGAACGCCCCGCCCTGCGAGGAGCTTGGTCACCTCGATGCCGTCGAGCCCGGGCATCTGGATGTCGACCAGGCACACGTCGGGGCGGAGGCGATGCGCCAGCTCGACCGCGGCGTGGCCGTCGGCGGCCTGGCCGACGACCTCGATGTCGGGCTGCGCTTCAAGAATCATCGACAGGCCGGTGCGCACCAGATCCTGGTCGTCGGCCACCAGTACGCGCACCGTCATCGGCGTACCTTCGTCGGCAGTTCGGCGTCGACCGTCCATCCGCCCTCGGGCGCCGGCCCGGCACGCAGCGTGCCGCCGAGCAACTGCACGCGCTCGGTCATCCCCAGCAGCCCGAAGCCGTGGTGCACCGACCGCGCCGGGTCGATCTGTCCGTCGTCGGTCACGCGTAGTCGCAGCCTTCCCGCGCCCCCGACGACCTGGATCTCCACACGCGAGGCGTTGCGGGCGTGCCGCAGGGCGTTGGTCAGCGCCTCTTGCGCCAGCCGGTAGACCGCCGCGTCGACCTGGGGCGGAAGTTCGGCCAGGTCATCAGGCAACTCTACGTCGACGACCGGGACCGGGGCGCGTCGGGCGAGGGACCCCAGGTCGGCAACGCCGGGCTGGGGGGCGTACTCCGCCGGCGCCCCGTCGCGCAGCACCCGGACCATCGCCCGCATCTCCGTCAGCGTCCGCGACGCTTCCCCTTCGATGACCGCCAGCGCCTCGAGTGCCGCTTCAGGTCGCTGCCCGGCCATCGCCCGGCCCGCCTGCGCCTGCACGGCGATCGCCGAGACGTGGTGGGCGACCATGTCGTGCAGCTCGCGCGCGAGGGCGACCCGCTCCTCGCTGCGGCTCTGGGCCAACGCCCTGCGCCAGCTCTCGGCGCGGTAGCGGAACGCCGCGCCGCCCGCCGCGGCCGCCAGGACGGCGAACCCGCCGATGATGTCGGCCGGCCCGGTGTAGTCGGCGACCGTACCGATTCCCGCAGCGACCGTCACCACCGCCAGGCCGATCACGATCTCGCGCCCTGAGCCCCAGCGGACCAGCGCGTAGACGAGCACCAGGATGTAGATCATCATGTCGAGGCCCACGCTCGGGGCCCCGCCCAGCAGGCTCGCCAGTCCCAACGCCATCACGGTGCCGAAGGCCACCACGACACAGGCCAGTGGGTGGGTACGCCGCCACAGCAGCACCGGCGCAAGTCCGACCGCCACGATCGTCGCCAACGGCCGCCAGGCGACGTCGTCCCGGAGGACCCCCTCCAGCAGCGCCGTCACCATCAACACCCCGACCAGCACCCAGTCGCGCGACACCCGTTCGGGAGCGTCCGTGGCGCGGGGCTCGGCCCACAGGGAACTCAGGGCGTTGGTGGTCACACACTCAGTCTAGGGACCGCCGAGGCGTCGGGGACCGACCGAAAGAACGAGACACCGCTCCTTCCAACGGCCGAGGTGGGTCCGGCCTCGACGCCGATGTCCCCGCCGCCGGGCCCAGCGATCGTGGAGCTACCGACCTCACCACGACAACGGAGCGTACGATGAGAACACGTCAACCCACCGCCACGCTGGAAGACCCGCGGATCCCGGTGAGAGTCAAACTCGCCGCAGCGTGGACAAGCTTCATGTTTCTCTACGCCTACGTGGACATTCTCGCCTTCTTCAAGCCCGGTGTCATCGATGACATCGAGGCCGGCGTCGTCTGGGAGTTCGACATCAGCCAGACGTTGTTGACCACCTTCCTGGCGCTCATGGCGATTCCGATCCTCATGGTCGTGCTGTCGATGACGCTGCCCGCCCGGGCGAACCGCATCACGAACCTCATAGTGGCCTCGATACAGGTCCCCTTCGCGGCGTTCAACGCGGTGGGCGAGTCCTGGACGTACTTCTACGGCCTTGGCGTCGCACTGGAAGTGATCGTTCTCGCCCTCATCCTGCGGTACGCCTGGACCTGGCCCCGCACCACACCGTCGGCGCCCCTGGCGACCGGCCCGGACCGCGAACCCGTTCGTGCCCAGCAGCAAGCGTGAACCCGAGAGCAGTCCCCGTCCTGTGCGGAGCCATCTGCCTCGGTGCCGCGTCATCGACCTCCTGGCGGTGGGACCCTTTCGACGGGTGGGCAGGAAGAAGCGGTAGAGAAACCACCATCTCCGGATTCCCCGGTTGGGCCAACCGGGGAATCCGGCGAGCATCCTCAAGGGCCGACTCCCGCGCTCAGTCACCCGTGACCCCAGGGACCGCCATAAGAAGCCGTGACCCCAGGGACCGCCACAAGAAGCCGTGACCCCAGGGACCGCCATAAGAAACGACGTCCAAGCGCTCGACCGCCTGCCCCCCCGCAGCGCTCTTCTCAGAACGACACTGGCGCGGGCATGCCCGCCGTCGGGCGCTGGGCTGCCTACTGGTCCAGCTCCTCCGCCGAGGTCGGCCTTCGGTGTCGCCCCCGGCCTTTGCCCATCGCCGGCCGGTCCCACTCTGCAGGCTTCGCCCGCTCGGGCGGAGGCGGATACAGAAGGGACTGGGCAGCGGCCAGGTTCTCGACGAGGCCGACCACCTGCCACTCCGTGCCCGTCCACTCTTCGATCGCTCTCGGCGCGCCAGGGTCGACGTGGACCCCGCGGTGGGGACCGATGCCGAGTGACACCGCGCGCCGCCTGCCCACCGAGGCAGCCCGGCGCTCGGCCCGACGGCGCGCCCATTCTTCCAACGGTTCGTCATGCTGCATCCAGGCATCGTGACCGAGTTCCGGGCCGGGCCGCCACCCTGTCCCTCGTCCGAGTGGTGGCACCTGAAGCGGTCACTCGACGGGGGAAGTCCGCTGGCGCCTGGGGAGGCCGGCCGGCCAAAGGCGGCCGCCGCCCGGGACGCGGGTCAGCTCCAGGCCACGACCGTTCCCGTGGCTTTCCCGTGCCTTGCAGTCGTTGTACGGCTCCTGGTCCCTGCGCCGGCTCCGGCGCGGGGATCACGGATTCCGGTGCCCGCCGGGTGGGGCTGCCCGGCTCTCGGCGGTGCCGGGTGGACCCGGTGAGGGCTCGCCCGCCGCGAGGTGCTCCAGGACCTCCGCCAGTTCCTGGCAGGCGCGGCGCACCGACCGGCGGGTCGCACGCTGCTCGGTGATGACGGAGGCGAGAAGCAGGGCGGTCAGGGCGGCGGAACCGTTGAACGCCTGGAGCTTGGCCATGATCTCGACGTCCGTCAGGTGGAGGAACGCGCCCCGCCCGGAGGTCGCCTCGAAGGTGGCGAGCACGGATGCGAAGAGCGCGCACAGCATGCTTCCGGCGAGCTGGAAGCGGAGCGCTGACCAGATCAGCAGGGGGAAGACGAGGAAGAGCATGCTCATCGGGCTGAGCACGGCCATGGGCATGAGGATCAGGGTCGTCAGCCCCAGAAAGGCCGCCTCTTTCCAGCGCCGTACGCGGAACCGTCCGGCCGGCCCCGCGAGGACGAGCAGGAGCGGGGCGACGAGCAGCACCCCCATCGTGTCGCCCACCCACCAGGCCAGCCAGACGGGCCAGAACTCGCTCTTGTCCAGGGAGCTCTTCGCCACCTGCAGTCCGACCCCCGCGGTCGCGCTGATGAGCATGGCGCCGAACCCGCCGAGGAAGACCAGGGAGAGTCCGTCCCGCAGCCGCGCCATGTCGAGCCGGAAGCCGGCCCGTCTCAGCAGCAGGAAGGCGCAGAGCGGCGCGACGGTGTTGCTGGCCACGGTGACCACGGTGGTGGGCCCCGGAGTGGTGAGGGAGGCGATGACGAGGAAGGAGCCGAGGGCGATCCCAGGCCAGACCCGCGCGCCGAGCAGCAGCAGGGCGGCGACGGCGACGCCGGTGGGAGGCCAGATGGGGGTGACCACCACGCCTTCGACGACGAGGCGTCCCATCAGACCGAGTCGTCCGGCCGCGTAGTAGCAAACCGCCACGGCCAGCGACATCAGAGCCGCCTGCGCAGAGGACCGGAACTGCCGAGTATCCAACACGTCAGCCATCAGACACCTGCCGGGCCGCCACGACCGGGCAAGGCCCCTGCGTGTCGGGCGCCGCCGTCCGGCACGGGCCCGGGCGGGTCCGAGGACCGACCCCGCCCGAGCCGGCCCGAGGCGGGCCCCTCCCGTCACTCCTCGGCAGCCGGCCGGGCCGGACCGCCGTCATAGCCGACGACCAGGACGGCCGCGTCGTCCTCGTGCCCCACCGTGGCCGCCAGCTTCATGACGGCGGTGGCGAGCGCCTCGACGTCCAGCCCGGCGACGGCGGTGATCCCGGCGAGCCGTGTCACCCGGTCCAGACCCTCGTCGACGTGGAGCGAGGGCCCCTCCACCACCCCGTCGGTCAGGAGGACGAAGACGCCGTCGGCGGTGAGCCGGTGGCGCGTGGCCGGGTAGTCGACGCCGCGCAGCACACCGAGCGGAGGCCCGCCCTCGCTGTCGTCGATGCCGGAGCGGCCGTCGGTGGTGGCCCAGATGTGGGGGATGTGACCGGCTCGGGCGCACTCCAGGGTGCCGGCAGCGGGGTCGAGTCGCAGGAAGGTGCAGGTGGCGAAGAGGTCGGCGCCCAGAGAGACGAGCAGGTCGTTGGTACGACCGAGGAGCTCTCCCGGGTCTCCGGTGACGGAGGCCAGCGCGCGCAGTGCCACGCGGACCTGTCCCATGAAGGCGGCGGCCTCGATGTTGTGTCCCTGCACGTCACCGATGGACATGCCGATCTGCCCGCCGGGCAGGGAGAAGGCGTCGTACCAGTCACCGCCGACGTTGAGCCCGTGGTTGGCGGGCTCGTAGCGGACGGCCAGCCGGGCGCCCGGAAAACTGGGCAGGTCCGCGGGCAGCATGCCGCGCTGCAGGGCCACGGCGAGCTCGACACGGGAACGCTGCGTCTCGGCCAGCTCCCGCGCCCTGGCGGTCAGCGACCCGAGCCGGACCAGAAGGTCCTCGCTGTTGTCGGCCGGCCGTCTGCGGAACATCGATCACTCCGGCGTCACGACAATCCTCGCATCACTCCGTCCCGTCTCCATCACGCGGGACCGCACGGGACCACCTCGGTACGAACAGGTCCTTCCTACTCTGCCCGGAGGGGGCAGCGTCCGCATCTCATCGGCGGAGAACGCGGCGGATCCCGGCGGGGCCACCCCACACCGCTGGAAACGAGCAGCGGTGAGGCGATTTCGAAGGCGTCGCCCCGCCCCTGACCTGCGTCCTGACCGATCAGGCCGACGCCGCTCGACGCGCAAGACACCGGCGGCCCCAACGACGCCGGCGCTACCGTTCCACGGACCGCTGGCGGCCCCAAGGACACCGGCGGCCCCAAGGACGCAGGCGCCCCCAAGGACGCCGGCGCCACCCTTCCACGGACCGCTCACTGACCCGCAGCGCGCGGGGCTGGACGGAGGACCGTGCGGCGAGGACACGGCGGCTGCTGGGGATCGCGCTGCAAAGACCCTGAGCCGTTCCGCTGCGCCGTGCCGTCATGCGGGCGGGGCCGCACACTGAGGTACTCGGCGTTGTCCTCCTCCTCGACGGGGAGGAGGGCCTTTTCGCACGCCTTGTTCGGACCCTGCCCCTGTGCTGTCATGGTCGCCTTGTGACCAGGTGCGGGGGAGGCTGCAGGAGTGCTTGGGGGCTTACGGGACGCGTCGCCCCGGGCCGTCGGTCCCTATCGGATCGTCGCCCGGCTTGGATCGGGCGGCATGGGCGAGGTGTTCCTCGCGGCAGACGAACGGCGGCCGCCGCAGCGGACCTTCGTCGCGCTGAAGACCGTACGCGGTGACCTCGCGGACGACGAGGGCTTCCGCTCTCGCTTCCGGCGCGAAATCGAGACCGGGCGGGCGGTGTCCGGCCGGTACACGGCGCGGCTCATCGACGGAGACGCGGACGGCGCACCCCCGTGGCTGGCCACCGAGTACGTGCCGGGACCGAACCTGGAGGAAGTGGTCCGCGGCGGTGGTCCGCTGCCGGAGCCGGCGGTGCGCGCCCTTGGCCGCGGTCTCGTCGCCGCCCTGCGCTCGATCCACCACGCGCGGGTCCTCCACCGCGATCTGAAGCCCGCGAACGTGCTCCTCACGAAGGCCGGCCCCAAGGTCATCGACTTCGGCATCGCCCGTGCCTTCGGCGCGAGCACCATGACCGCCACCGGAAAGATCGTCGGGTCGCCGGGGTTCATGTCACCCGAGCACGTGGCGGGCAGCGAGCACGTCGTCGCCGCCTCGGACGTCTTCTGCCTCGCCTCGCTGCTCTGTTACGCGGCGACGGGACGCGGCCCGTTCGGCGACGGCCCCGTTGCCGCCGTGCTGTTCCGCATCTCCAGGGCCGAGGCCGACCTGACGGGGCTTCCGCACGGGCTGCGCGAGGTGCTCACGCCGTGTCTGGCGCAGGACGCGTCGAGCCGTCCGGACACGGCCGAGCTGGCCCGCCTTCTCTCGGCCGGAGATCCCGCGGACGCCGACGGCGGGGGAGCGGCGGACGTCCCGTGGCCCGCACACATGACCCGTGACCTCGCTCGGCGCGAAGCCGAACTGGAAGAGCTGGACATCCGGTTGGGGGACATCGCCGCACCGGGTCTGCACGACCTGCCGACCGTGACCGCTCCCCGCCGGGTCGACGCCGCTCCCCGCCGGGCCGACGCCACTCCCCGCCGGGCCGACTCCAGGGGCCGGCGGGCCGACGCCGTGGGCCGGCGGCAGCGCCGTGGGCCGGCCGTGGCCGTCGTGGCGTCCCTGGCCCTTCTGGCCGGTGCCGGGCTCGGCGGGACCTACGCGACCGGACGGTGGCCGTGGCCGCAGTCGCGCGGCCTGGCGACTCCCGGGCCGTCCGCCTCACCGCCCGGGGCGTCCTATGACGGGCTCTCCGAGCTGACGACGGTGACCGAGATCCCGCGCGGAGACGACGGCCGGCCCGCCCCACTGACGCCGCCCGTCGCGATCGGCGACCGGATCGCCTACGCGGACAACGCCACCCTTCACGTGGTGCCCCCCGAGGACGAAGGCCGGCCGTTCGCGGCACCGGTGCCCGGCGCCCCCGGCAACCGGGCCGCCGACACCACCCCCGCCCGTCCGGGCACTCGCCGTGCTCCGTCCCTGCTCTCGGTCGGCGGCATCGTCCTGCTCGGCTACTTCGACGGCACCGTCCGCGCGCAGACCCTTCCGGAGCGCTGAACCCGCTATCCGTTCCCGACCTGACGCACCACCGAACCCCCGATGCGCCGCCGCATCCCCGGAGAACCTGGAGTCGTCGTGCTGGAACCCCTGGACGCGTCCGCCGTCCGCCGTGTCGGCCCGTACGTGCTCATCGGCCGGATCGGCGCGGGCGGCATGGGCACGGTCCATCTCGCCCGGCGGGAGGGCACCGCCGGCCTGGCGGCGGTCAAGACCGTCCGTGAGGACGCGTGTCTCGACGTGGAGTTCCGGCTGCGTTTCCGCCGGGAGGCGGACGCGGCCCGTGCCGTACGCAGCCCGTTCACTGCCCACCTGGTCGACGCGGCACCGGACGCCGGACCTCCGTGGCTGGCCACGGAGTACGTCACCGGCCCTTCGCTCGCCGAGGCGGTGACGCGGCACGGGCCGCTGCCCCTCGACGTCGTCCGGGCCCTCGGGGCCGATCTCGCGCGGGCCCTGCGCGCGATCCACGGGGCGCGGATCGTCCACCGGGACCTCAAGCCCGCCAATGTGATCTGCGCCGCGGACGGTCCCAAGGTCATCGACTTCGGCATCGCCCGGGCCTTCGACGGCACGGTCCTGACCGCTGCCGGCATGGCCGTGGGCACCCTGGGATTCATGGCTCCGGAGCAACTGGACGGCACGGGGGCCGTGGGTCCCGCCTCCGACGTCTTCAGCCTGGGCGTGCTGCTGTGCTGGGCGGCCACCGGGCGCGGCCCCTTCGACGACGCCGAGCCGGCCGCTGTGATCGCGCGGATCGCCGAGGGGCATGCTGACCTCCGGCTCGTACCGGACGGCCTGCGGGAACTCGTGCGTGCCTGCCTGGCCGTCGCCCCGAACGCACGGCCCACGACGGACGCCCTGGTCAGGGCGCTCGACCCACGGGCCGCGGGGGAGCGGCCGGGGGCCCTCTTCGCCCGTTCCGAGGAGCCGTTCCCGTGGCCTGCGGGGGTGCGGGAGCTGATCGGCGCGTACGAGGCGAAGAAGCGTGAGGTCGTGGCGTCGGCGCCGCTGGTCCCGGCTGTGCCCTCCGCCGCCGTGCCCGTACCGGCGCCGCCGGACGGGCCCTCGCGGCGGTGCCGTACGCGCATGAGGGTGGCGGTGGCGGCAGTGGCCGCGGTGCTCACCGTGACGGCGGCTCTCGTCGGCGTGCGGCTGCTCGCCCGGGACGACGGCGACGGCAGGGGAACGGGGGCGGCACCGAGTCCGTCGACCACGGTACGGCCCACCGCGCCGCCCGATCCGGTCGAACCCATGGCGAACGGGGGCAACCTCGGCGCGATCACCTGGGCCTACCCCGAGCCGGGGACGCGGGGAGCGGAGCGGCCGAAGGGCTGGAAGCCGTGGCACGCCACGGCCGGGGCCCATGTCGACGGGTGCGTGCTCGGCGTGGACCTGCTCGTGTGCAGTGACAATCAGGGCGTGGAGGCCCGCCGTCCGGCCGACGGGAAACTCGTGTGGCGGCACACGGCACCGGTCCGCACCGGCGGTGCGGTCATGACGGCGGGCCTCTCCGGGGACCGGGTGTACCTCCCGGAGGGCGGGGGCGTCCTCGTCGCGCGGCGGTCCGACGCCCGACCGCTGGCCCACTGGCCGGGAGCAGCCGGCTTCCTGCCGGAGCTGGCGGTCGCGGCGGGCGGCAGGGTCTACATCGCGTACGAGGGCGCGGGGGGAGGAGGGCTGCCCGGGGAGATGCTGTTCCGCGCGTATCGGGAGAGCGACGGCCAGAGGATCTGGGAGACCAAGGTCAAGGAGGCGTACCCCAACAGCATGACACCGGCGGCCGGCCGCCTGTACCTCACCGGCCCCGGGGGACCTGGCAGCTGGACCAGCGGGACGGTCGGCTGCTCGTCGTCGAGGGGCGAAAGACCACCGAACTGGTAGGGCCGGACGGGACCTTCTACGAGTGGATGGGGGACGACACGACACAGATTCGGGACGGGGGCACGCTCCGTGTACGTGGCGGCTTTCCCGGCCGGCCGCTGACGGCCGACGCGAGCACGGCGGTCAGCCTCTACGAGACGCAGACGGAGACCGGGAAGCTCAGGGAGCTGATCGGGAGCCGGTCCGGCGACGGGACGGTGCTGTGGCGCACGCCCTGGGACGCGACGGGCTTCATGGACCGGGGCCAGGCGCTCGTCGTAGGGCGGCGGCTCGTGCTGATCAACGGATCGGGGGTCGAAACGCGGTCGCTGACGGACGGCGCGCCGATCGCGTTCATACGGCCGGCTTCCTGGCCCGACCTGTCCGACCCCGAGCTGCCGTTGACTCTGGTCGCCGGCGACGTCGTCTTCGTCGTCAAGGACACCGGGCTGTGGTCGGTGCGCCTGCCCTGACCCCACCGGGCTGGGTCACGGGCCTGATCCGAAGCAGAGGGCGGCCTGGCGGCGCATTCGTGTGACCCGGCCAGGGCACGGGCGGCTGGTACCCGCGGGCGCGCACCTCTCTGCGTGATGCTGCCAACAGGCCGAGTGGCGACCACCAACAAGCGATCCCTCCCTGGAACTCCCGACGGAATGGACGTCGGGTCAGGAGTCGATCTCCCAGTGGACTCGCGGTCGGCGGAACCAGTGCAGATGGGCGAAGGCCCGCTCGACAACCCAGCGCATGGTGCCCAGACCGGAGCCGCGTTCGGTGCCGCGTCGCGCGATCGGAGGCTTCACGCTGAGGTCCTGGACAAGGCGGCGGTACGTGTCGTGGTCGCAGCTGCGGTCGCCGAGCACTACGTCGGGACGGTGCCGGGGCCGGCCGCGCTTGCCCCGCACGGGAGGCACGGCCTGGAGCAGTGGGAATCGGGCGGCGATCGACGAGATGAGTTGTGGGCAGTGATCGAGCCGTTGCTGCCGAAGGGTGAGCCGATGTTCCACGGCTTCGGCCGAGCCACCCCACACCCCGATCGACGGTCGGAGTGATCCAGCCACAGCAACCGGCACTCGGAGGACTCTGGCGTCGGCAGGGTTCCGGGGTTCGGGGGCATAGTGTCTCCTTCCGAATGGGCCGTTGGCCGGGGACCCAGCCGCGAACGGGTGGCCCCACCGTCCTCCCACGTCCCAGCAGGCCACGCCCGGCTGAACTGGATTCCTCGTCGGCACCGAGCCCCGCGGCATCGCCTTCGCGGTCGCCGCGTGCCGCGGTGCACGCGGCTTCATTGCAGGCCGGCGTGCCGGTCGGCGTCCGGACCAGGTCGGTGTCGGTGTCTGTGTCGATGTGGTTGACGTGGGCGATGCCGACTGCGATCCCCTGTCGGGCGACTTCGGCGGGCAGCGCGTGGGGCGAAGGCTTCCACGCCGGACGTGGAGGCGCCGTCGGGGCGACGTTCCGCGCGGTGCTGCTGTGGCACTTGCGGTCGCCCTCCCCATGCTCGGACGCCGCACACGGCTTGTCCGCCGCCACCGACGTCGCCGGTCCGGCCGGGATGGCGGCCACTGTCGCGGCGGTCAGGAGCACGCTCACGCTCTTCATACGCATGTCCGCCAACCCGGCGCGGAGGCTGCCGTCCGGGGCCGGGGGCGGTGATCACTCCCTCGTGCACCGGTGTCCGCGCCGTTCGAGCACGCCGTGCCGCAGTGCCTGGACTGTCTCGCCCACGCCGATGTCCTCCGCCAAGTCCTGTGTGGGTCGCTGCTGTTCAACGAAACGGCATGGTCTGGAACCTGCACCTCAGAGGGCCATCCGACTTGAAAGGGTTCACCATTTCATGACAGACATCAGCAATTCGGTTGAACCAACAGCAGGCGGCTTCATCACGAATTGCACCGTGGAGCCACTTGCGATGATCATGTGATCATCAGGGCGGCTCCTGTCGCCCGCACGACCAGGGGGGTTTCATGCGCAAGTCCGTCTCCACCATCCTCACCGCTGTCGCACTGACCGTCGGCAGCACCGTGGCCCTCGCCACTCCAGCCGGCGCGACCACGAGCGAGCCGGGCCCCATGGCCATGGCTGCCGGCACCCAGATCTGTTACAAGGCGCACGTGCAGAACGTCGGTTGGGAAGACCCCCTGGCCTGCGACGGCCAGCAGTCCGGCACCACGGGCCAGGCCCGCAACATCGAGGCGCTGGCCATCCAGTCCAAGGGCGTCGGACAGCTGTGCGCGTGGGCCCACGTTCAGAACCAGGGCTGGGATCTCGAGCCGTCGTGCACCGACTACGACGGCCAGATGGTGGTCATCGGCACCGTCGGCCAGAACCGCGCGATCGAGGCCGTCTACGTCGAGGTGAGCCTTGGAGGCGTCGCCGCCAAGGCTCACCTCCGCAACTACGGTTGGACGGAGTGGACGCCCTACAGCCACTACGTCTCCATCGGCACCACCGGCCAGAACCGTCCGATGGAGGCCATCAAGCTCGCCGTGCAGCGGTAAACCGCGGGCATGAAAGGGGAGCGGGCGGCGGGCAGGGAGACAGCCCTTCACGCCGCCCGCTTTCGAGCTTCCCGGCCCGCGCACGCGCACAGGCGGCACCTGGGAGGCGATCCTGGCCCCGTCCTGACAGCGGCGGACGCCGCCGACGACCTCGACTGGACCGTGTCCTAGGGCCGGGATACCGCTGTCCGCGTCCGCGCGAGGTGGGCGAGGAGCCGGTCGGGGCCCCAGCTCACGATCCCTCGGGCCACGATCCCTCGGGCCACGATCCCTCGGGCCACGATCCCTCGGGCCGCGACCGAAATCACGTACGCGGTCGCCCGGTCCTCCGCCGACGTCCTCAGCCACGGGCCCACTCCGCCGTCCCGTGCGAGCCCCAGACCAGGGCCGCCGCGTCCTCGGACATCGGCACCGTGGAGGGCCACGCGACGCCCGCCGGCGGCACCACCGCACGGCGGCTCAGGTCGAAACCCGGGTAGACCAACACCAGCAGTCCGGAGAGGACGCCCGCCTGGCCGTGGACCGGGCCTTCACCCTTACGACAGCATCGGCCACGTCGACCGACTCCACCGGCATGTTCTCCACTGACCCGGCAGCAGCCTTTCCAGCTGCGGCCGCACGGTGCTCACGGCGCAGAGCCGTCGACGCTGTCCCCCTGGGGTAGGTCGACTTCGGGGCGATGTCAACCGCCATCGAACGACGACCAACCGTCACGCTGCGCACGCGACCACAAGAAGTGGACGAGAGCCTGTGAACGAAGAACGTATGGAGGTGGTTCTGGAGAACGTTCTGGCCTCGGCGGTGGGTGAGATGTCGGCGAGTATGGGAAACGCTCTCCGAGCAGGCTCGCGATCGACGTTCTCCGTGAGGTGGAATGGGAGCGCTCGGCGTCGCTGGCGTCGATAGAACGGGGGTGCATGGTGGGGACGATCCTCAAGGGCATGAACCGCGTTCGGTGGCACGAGTTGACGCACGCGTATGGATCAGCGGAAGAGGTTCCGGGCCGGCTGTCACGGGTGGCGTGGGGCGATGCGCTGACCAGTGCTTCGGCGTTGAGTGATCTTGGGCTGTGGCTTGGCGAGCTGTCCCTCTTCGACGCG
Organism: Streptomyces sp. NPDC056480; assembly: GCF_042795405.1. Taxonomy (NCBI): domain Bacteria; kingdom Bacillati; phylum Actinomycetota; class Actinomycetes; order Kitasatosporales; family Streptomycetaceae; genus Streptomyces; species Streptomyces sp. NPDC056480. Next base: position 43,169 of record NZ_JBHTSA010000019.1, read on the forward strand.
ACTGCCGAGGCGGTTCCGTTGCTGTGGGATCTCGCGGTGACTGACGCTGTCGCCAGCCGCTCCGGTGTGGTCCAGCTGCTCATGACGATCCTCGAACAGGCCAATCCTTCCCGGCTCGACGTTCAATACGCGGCCCATCAGGCCGTGCTCGACGGCAGAGGCCTGGCAGTCAGGCTGGCCGATGACGGAGATCCCGCCGTGCAGGCAGCGGCACAGGACTTGATGGCCGCGATCGACAACCACGTCTGCAAGGCCTGTCGTCGCGCCTGACCGCAGGTCCGTTGTTGCTGACGCGGCGGCCGGTTGATGACGCTCGTGGCATTCGGCTCTGACTGCGATTGCGCGATGGCGAAAGTCCGGGCGAACGAGGCTATGCCAGAGTGAGAACCATGACCCGTTCCGATCGTGATGACGAGCTGACCCCATTCCTTCAGGGCTCTACTTCGGCGTCATGGTCTGTTAGAGCGGCCTCAGGCCGACGTCTTGCGGCCGTCGCGGAGGTGCCCGAAGTGGCTGAGGTCCTGCAGCGGTTGTTGCTGGATGGTCGCGATACGTTCGTCACTCAAGAGACGGCGGAGGCTCTGCTCGGACGCTGGGACGTCCTTGGTCTGCGCATGGTCCTGGCCGCGCTCGCCAGCGCCGATGACGACACTGGCGATCATCTTGCTGCTGCAATCCTCAATGTCTGCGGTCAGTCCAAGGAGGACGGGGAACGGCTCGCGGCACTGTGCTCGGCGTTGACATCGGATGCAGATATGGCCGTGAGCGGGGAAGCCCACCGGATTCTCGAACCACTGCGGTGACCTGACCGCTACTCACCCTGAGTCAGAATCTGGGTCCGGAGGAGCGTGAGGCACGGTCCTTGGCATCGGAGCGCGTTGCAAAGCCTGAACCGTTCGCTGCGTCGTGTCGCCAAGTGCGTGCAGGCCTCCCAGGTCGTGTCGCGATCGGTCTCAGCCAGTGGGCGGGACATGCGGATCATGGACAAGGACGCGTACTGGCTGGACACGCGGATGAATGACGGCGGCACCTGCACCTACGCCACCGGCGGCGGCCAACCGGTGATCTGCAAGCTGACCGCGGCCTAACCTCTCCGGGCACCAAGGGCAACGGCCCCCACCCTGGTTTCAGGGTGGGGGCCGGATTCTCTCCATAGCAGACGCTCAGGCCGGAGAAAGGAGGACGCCGGGCAGGTCACCGGCCCTGACGACATCCTCGCTGATGGTCACGCCCGTGTAGGCGCCCACAGCGGTGAACACCAGCTCCGGCAGACGCTCACCATGCACCTCGAAGTGCTCGACCACCTCGGCCTCGCAGACCTCCGGCATCGAGGGAAACACCGCGCCCGCAGCGCTGAGGGGGGCGGCATCCAGGGCCGAGCCCTGCCCGGTGTCGGTGCCGAAGTCGGCTCGGAACGCGCACGCCCCGGGGGCATGGATGACCAGGGCCGTAGGGCTGAAGCGGTTGGCGGTCAGGCAGAGGATCTCCTCACCCTCGCAGGGAAGCATCGACTCGACCTTGCCCTGGTAACCGGTCGCCCAGGTGGCCATGCCCGAGTCCTCCAACACAAACGTCCAATCGCCGCACACGCCGTACATGGCGCGGTAGGACGGAGAGGAAGATCGGCCCGACCCCCCGGCCGGCACGCGAAGCTCCCGGCACGGGGTACGCGCGTCCAGCTCGTCGAGGTCGGCACCCAGGTCGATGAGGAATTCGTCCGCCGCCACGCCTCTCGCCAGGGTCAGTGAGATGCCACCGAGCATCCCTGGCATGGCTGATGCAGGGGTGTGGTGATGTGCGCCTATCCACGCGATGCCGTCTCTCATGCCGTTCAGACTATGGACCCTGCGCTACCACCCGTCGCTGATGGGCGAGGGTTGCCCGGGCGATCCGGCTTTCACCGGCACGCCGGCTCGCCAGCTCGAACCCACGGCGCTGCGCGGTTCAGGAGATGAGGGCCGAGGGCCCGTTCATGAGGCGGTACCGGGAACCCGGCACCCGCGTGCGGCAGGGATGAGATCTTGGGCGCACTCCTCAACCGGTCCGACTGTCGACACCGAGACATGGATCGCAGCGCCTCTCAGGCGAGACGGGTGCTGCTTCTCATGGTCGGGCGCGCCTGGTCTCGTTCGTCGCGTCGGTCGATTGGGTTATCAGTTGGTTGAACCACCATCTGCGCACCCGGGCGCCGGTAGTGACCTGTGGAGTCTTCCTCGGTAGGCGCCGCGGCCCCTGGCTCCTGGTACGGCGCTGCCATGCCAGGTACAGCACGCGGCGCAGTCGTCGTACCGGATGACCGAGCGCCGCCGCGTAATGACTCGCTTCCGGACCTCCCCGTGGATGAGTGCGTCCGAGGGCATGAATTCGTAGGCCCTTGCCATGTTCCCCAATGCTTCCGACCAGCGCTGTCGTGCACGGTGGAAAGCGACCACCGCCCCCACGCCGGCCGTTTCCGCTGCTGCGGAGACAACTGCCCCAGTGTCGACTCCGCGTCGAGCCGTTCATCCGCGTCCTCGAACGGAGCAGCCCACAGCGCGCTGATCGTGTCGACGGATGCCTCGAAGTCCTCGGGTCGCCCCACCCTGTTGCCTTCATCCCGCACCCGGTCGTCGATCACGCGGTAGACGTAACCTCTGACGTTCTCGATCTGGCGCCCTTTCTTGTGGTTGACCAGCACGGTCATGAGGGCGTCCTGCACCACGTCCTCGGCCGACAGCCGGGACAAGGGGATGCCCTTGCACCGCTGCAACCGCTCCGCGTGGCGCACCAGCGCGGCGCCTTCCTCACCGTGCAGCCCGCGGCACCGAGTCGATGAGCCGGCCACTCTCATCGCCGTCGAGCATGAGCGACCGCGCACGTCCCTGCTCGAGCCTCTCCGGCCCCTGAACGCACCTCACGGGCACACCTTCCTGAGCCGACTCGTCGGCCGATCGTTCCCTGAACCGTCTGCACGTCACCGGGGCGCCTTCGATGGCCCCTCACGTGAGACAGGGGACGTCCTTGGCCTTCCGGATGACGGCAGGGCGGCACTTCCTCCGATTGATCTCAAACGACCTCGGTTGCGTTGCCGTCGTGGGCGTGGCGCTCCGCGCGCTGGACCACGGGCAGGTTCACCCAGTGCTTGTAGAGCGCGATTCCGCTGACATGTAGTTCCCCGAGTGGCCCGCGCTTCGGCAGGTAGAGGTGCAGCGGAACCGTGCGCTTCACCTCCTTGCCCTCGAACGACCACCGTCCCCGGTACAGGGTGCTGCGGCTGATCCAGCGCCGAGGAATGCCCAGATGGTCCGCGTAGTCGCCGGGCGACGGGAAGCTCTGTCCCACCTTGGCCTGCACCTCCTCCTGCGCATCCGTGATCGCGCGCAGCACCTGTGCGCGGCGCAGGCCGTTGGTACGGACCCGGTTCAGCAGCCACCGGGCGGCCAGAATCAGGCCGAAGAGGACAGCGGGAATCCCCACGAAGGCGACGAGCAGCACAGGCAGGAACGACCGTTCCCATGCGTCGACGGGGGGCGGGCCTCCGACCGTCGACGGCTGCTTGCTGACGAGCACATAGCCGACGACGAACGTGATCGCCGTGATGACTACCGCCGTCGTCGTGCCGAGCGCCGTTGCCAGTACCTGCGACGCCCGGGCGATGTGCCGTGAGATGCTCCCGCGGTGCAGATCGGTGAGCCGGGCGAGTTCTGCGTGCGAGTATCCGACCCCCTTCGCCAGAAGAATCAGCCGGCGCTGCTGCGGTGACATCGCCCGCAGGACGCTGTGCGTGTCCAGTCGATCCGCGACATCGTCTGCCTCCTCCACCTCCGACACCCAGAGAACCCGGGGGCGGCCGGCGGAGTGGGTGGTCGTGTCGACCGGGTCGGCGTACCCACGCCGCTTCACTTCGTCGCTGACCTGGTTCGAAATGATGCCGTAGAGATAGCGGTCCACTCGCAGGATCGGGTGTCCCGACTCCTTCTTCGACAGCACGACGACGATGGCGTCCTGCACCACGTCCTCCGCGCTCAGCCGGGATTCCGGAATGCCGTGCATCTGCAGCAGGGACCGGGCCCGCGTCACCATACGCGGGCCGAGCAAGTTGTAGACCTCCGCAACGACATCGCCGAGGGGACGCTGCTCAAGCTGCGTCATGCTTCTTCTCCTCCGCGCGGCTGCCCGACCGGGTCCTGCGCGTCAGCTCCGAGCGGGCCCGGATCACCGCGGCCTTTCCTTCCGCGCGTGCACGTTCGGCCTGCCCCCGCGCGGCGATCAGCTCGGCTCGTCCCCGATCCCTGTACCGGCCTGCAACGCTGCCGACCAGCTTCTTCAGACTTGATCCCGCGACCATGACCAGCAACACGGCGATGACCTCCACGGCGACATCCCTTCAGTCTGTCCCCACCGGCTCGTCCTGTGGGACACGTTCACTGAAGTACGTGGAGCTGGACGGCGCCTTGCATGACAGGTGCCGAAAACAATCTTGAATCGAGCTGTGGAGCGGTCCCACTCAAGGGAAGGTGCTGCTGCCGGACTCGGCGGGGATCGTCCAACATGCCCTGGGGCCGCAACTGCCGGGCACACTCCATAGGGGCCCTGTCCTTTACTCCTGACAGGTTCGTGTCCACAGCCAATCCGATGGCATCAGCGTCGGCTGCCACAGAAGATCTCGCCGGATGTGTCGGTGCGTGGGAAGGCCGAGTGAACGAGCAGAGTCCCCGAACGGCGACCTGAACCGAGGCAGCCAGGGCTTCCTGAGCGCCCAAGCGCCCAGTCTGCACGGAGCTGCGGTAGCTCCGGCGTCCATCGTCACGCGTCACGCGTCACGCGTCCATCGTCACGCGTCACGCCGGGCGCCGAACTCGATCTGCTGCCCGGCCGGTTGGCAACGAGCCTGGCGGCCCGGGTCGCCAACCGGCCCGGCGTCGAAGTCGTATGCGACGTCTCGGGCTGACCGGCCGGTGTACTCGCCTAGATCGCCCTATCATCGACCTGGGGACGCTATGCGGCGTGGAGCGGGGGTTGGTGGACGTGCGGTTCGTCTGGGTTCACGGAACAGGTGTGCGCCGAGAGCGGCACGATCATCTCTTCGGGCTGGTCAGAGAGGGGCTCGCCGCGCGCTTTCCTCAGGCGGAGATCACGTCCTGCTACTGGGGAGACGACCACGGCGCGCGGCTGGCGTCGTCGGGCGCCTCGGTTCCCGTGCCCCGGGCGGGGCGGGCGGGCGGCGATTCCCTGGCCACCGTGCCGCCCACGGAGCTTGCAGTGGCCGAGTGGCAGCTTCTGGTGACCGACCCGCTGTGCGAGCTGCGGCTGCTGCCAGAGTTGGGCACTGACGACGAGACCCTGGGCATGCCCGGAGTACGGGCCGCCGGCGCAGAGGTCGCGGACCTCATGGCCGGCCTGCCGCATCGCCCGGCCGACGACGACGAGCTGGGCGGGCTCCTGAGGAGCACCTGCCTGGTCGGGGCGTACGCCGAGACGCTGGATCTCGTGGCGCAATCGGAGGAGTTCGAAGCGGCGTGTGCCGCTGCTTCCGACCAAGCGGCGGCGCGTGAGGTGGTGGCTGCGGCCGCTCGGGCCGTCGTCGCGCAACTGCTTGCCGAAGCTGGGGAGTCGGCGCTTTGCACAGGGGACGAACGCGACCGGATGGTCGACATCCTGACGAGCCGCCTCGGCGGCACCGGCCGTGGCGCCGTGGGCCGGGCGGGCGGTGTGCTGCTCCGCCTCGGGATGCGCCTCACGACCCAGCCGGCTCTGAACCACTGGCGAGGGTCGATCACCACCCGTTCGGTTCCCGCCGTCGGCGACATCCTGCGCTACCAGGCACGGGGAGGCCCGCTCAGGGACAGCCTCACCCGGCACATCACGGCTGCGGACGAGCCGACCGTGGTCCTGGGACACAGCCTGGGCGGCATTGCCCTGGTCGACGTCCTGGCCCTTGCCGCGATCAGCCAGGAACCACTGCGCAACGTGCGGCTTCTCGTGACTGTCGGCTCCCAGGCACCGCTCCTCCACGAGCTGGGAGCTCTCACCGGGCTTCCGCCCGGTGCGTCGCTGCCGCCGGGCTTTCCGCGCTGGCTCAACATCTACGACCGGGCGGACCTTCTGGCCTACCTGGCTGAGCCGGTTTTCACCGCGCCGTCCCGGGTGGCCGACCACGAGGTAGCCAGCCGCCAGCCCTTCCCCGTGTGTCACAGTGCCTACTGGAAGCTGGACGCGGTGTACGACCGGATCGCGAAGGAGATCGAGGAGCTGGGGTGACCGGATCGTTCACACCGCGCTTCGATCTCGTACCGCACCGCGTTCACGCCCTGGTGGTGGGCGTCGAGACCTACGAGGTGAGCTCCCAGTGGGACCTTCCCGGTGCTGGCCGGGATGCCGTACGGTTCGCGGACTGGCTGACGGGCACGGCCGGAGTCCCCCTCGACAACGTACGACTTCTGCTGTCCCCACCTGCCCGGTCGGCTGACGGGCTGTCGGGGCTTCCGTATGCGACCAGGGACGCGACGCGGGAGAACGTGAGCTCCGTCATGTTCGACGAACTGCCCCACTGCGAGGGGGACCTCCTGTGGATCTACTGGGCGGGGCACGGTTACATCGACGCGGGTGACCGTCTGCTGCTTCCCTGCCAGAACGCCACCGCTAACCTGGCCCGTCATTTCAACCTGGGCTCGGCACTGCACTGGTGGCGTTCCGATGCCATCAAGCGCGGCCGGTTCCCGTTTCAGATCGCGATCGCCGATGCCTGCCGGATCGATGCCGCCGCCCAGCCGGGACTGAACTTCGGGACCGGGGACACTTATGGAGGCAGGAAGACGGACCCGGAGCGCCGGCAGTTCGTCCTGTACGCCAGTCGGCGCGGCGAGGTCGCCGGGAACATGGCCGAGCGCGGCGCGGGGCAGTTCACCGACAAGCTGTTGCAGCGGCTCAACGGGGTCGGGCTCGCCGAGGCGGTCTGGAACATGGACGGCATCGCACGTCAGGTCGTGGCCGACTTCGCCGAGGACCGCGAGGTGGGGCTGGCCTGGCAGCACCCCGAGTTCACCTATGAACGGGGCTGGGACGGGCTGCCGATCTTCGGACGGTCCTGGTCCGATCCAGCGCAGCGGGAACAGGCACCCTGTCTGGACCAGCAGGCGTGGAACGAACTGGGCAGCTTGCTCAGGGAACTGCAGCTGCCGCCGTTCACCTACGACGCGTACCGGTGGGCGTTCGAGATCAGCGGCTGCGTGCCGCCCGTTACGCGGGCCCTGCCCTCGACCAACCTGGTCAGCATCGCCCGCGATCTCGACCGGCGGCACGGCGGCACCGGTCGCATGGCTCTCGCGCTGCCCTTCGTGCGCTACCTGGCCCGGACGAGCTGCGACCCGGCCTGGGCCAGGAAGGCCGACACGTGGGTGGACGCCACCGTGGCGAGGACGGGCATGGATCCCGTCCCGCCCGCACCGGGCCTTCCCGCCGAGATGCCCACTCTGCATCTGAGGCTCGCCGGTGACCCACAGGACGACGGCCTGTTCTGGGCGCGTCTGTGGATCCACAAGTCGGAGGGGGCGTTCGAGAGCGTCTGGGAGTCCCAGCGGGCGATCACGCTGCGCGAAGTCCGTGATCGGATGGCCCAGGAGATCAACGCGATGACGACCGGCGTCGACCGGGCGCAGTGTGGATTCGCCCGGATCGAATTCGATGTCCCGTACGCGCTGCTCGACGAGGAGTTCGAGCGGTGGAAGCTGCCGATCGGGCGCCCCGGACGTCCGCCGCGCGAACTCGGTCACCAATACGAGGTCGTGCTGCGCTGCCTGGACGAGCGGGTCGGCGTTGCTGCTGATGCCTGGCGCAGGAAGTGGGACTGGTTCAAGGCCCACGGCGGACAGAACTCCCAGGCCATGCGGCGCCTGGGCGACGAGGACATCAACGCGACGCTCGACCTCGTGCTCACGAAGGAGGCGTCGCCCGTCTGCGTGATCGCGGAGGTTTCCGACACACGGGTCGCGGACACCATCGACGCGATCCTCGACGCGGGCATGCCCATCGCCGTTTGGCCCCGTGCCCGGACTCAGCCCGGTACGGATGGCACGGAGAACGCCGTGAGCCACTTCGACGACGTGCGGGCGCTGCCCAGGAACGTGCGCGACGGACGCATCGCCGCGCAGCGCCGGCCTCTCGCCCTGCTGTGGGACGACCCGGATCGCATACCCGACAATCGCTTCGCAGTCGTGGCGTACGGGGCTCAAGAAGGGACGACGGAGGCATGAAGCACTGGTGGATCTACCAGGGCCCAGGAGACTGCGATGCCAGACTCGCCAGGCTCGCCGCGCAGGAACCGCCGTGGAGGACGTTCCACGGCATCCCCGATGACGACTACGCCCAGCCGGGTGAGGAGAGCGCCGCCTGGAAGGACACGCTGCGGCGCGGCGCGGGATACGTTCCGGACCAGGAGGAGAAGGAGTCTGTCAATACCGCCCTCTACCTTCGCCGTCCGCTGCTCATCACCGGCAAACCCGGCGTAGGCAAGTCGACGCTCGCGTACAGCGTCGCAGCCGACCTCGGCCTCGGCCCCGTGCTCCACTGGCCGGTGACGAGCCGTACAACGCTGCGTGACGGCCTCTACCACTACGACGCGCTGGGCAGGCTCCACGACGCCAATCTGCGCTCCCTGAGCACGCGGTCCGCGGCTTCGGAGCGCGAGGAGGCCCCGCCTGGCGCCACCCTCGCCGCCGGTACGTCGGACATCGCCCCGTACCTTCGGCTGGGCCCTCTCGGCACCGCGCTGCTGCCCGGCAGGAAGCCACGGGTCCTTCTGGTCGACGAGATCGACAAGAGTGACATCGATCTGCCCGGTGACTTGCTCACGGTCTTCGAAGAAGGGGCATTCGAGATCCCCGAACTGGCGCGTGTCGCCCAGCAGCACCCCTCCGTCCGCATCGGCACGGCCGACGACGCCAAGGCCGGGGCTCTCGTGGAGGACGGCCGTGTCCAATGCAGCTCCTTCCCCGTCGTGTTGCTCACGAGCAACGGCGAACGCGACTTTCCCGCCCCCTTCCTGCGGCGTTGCATCCGGCTGCACCTGGAGCCGCCGAGCCAGGACAAGCTCGTGCGCATCGTGCGGCAACGGCTCAGACTGACCGAGAAGGACGACAGCGCTTACACGGACCTGGTGGAGGACTTCCTCGCCCGGAGGCAGGACGGCGACCTGGCCACCGACCAGCTTCTCAACGCCGTCCAGCTCCGCCTGAGCGGCACATGGACCGATCCCGAGGACCGCAGCCGCTTCCTGGCCACTGTCCTGCAGCGGCTCAACGGGCCGACCGCTCCATGAGGGTGATGCCGTGATCGAGGAGTTGTCCGACGCGCTGGGCGGGGCGGGTGCCGACGTGGGCCCGGAGGAACTGGCCGACATCCTCTGGCTGGCCGGCCGTATCGACGCGGCGGGCGAGTCGGAGCAGACGACCGCGGCCGACGACCCCGGCCGGACCCCGTCGGCACCCTCCGACACGGCAGAAGCGGGAGCCGACGCCGGCGAGACCGGTGAACACCGGCTCTACAACGACACCACGACAGCCGGGACCGGCGACCAACAGGGCCACCCCGGCGTGTCCGTCCTGGTGCGGCGCGCACCGGCGCTCGACGACTCGCTCGGCATCATGCGAGCCCTGCGCCCCTTGGGAAAGCGGGCCGAGAGGGCTGGCGAAGGGGAGCTCGACGAGGAAGCCTCAGTCCTCGCATCCGTCGAGCGCCGCATGCTGGTGCCCGTCATGCGCCCGTCGAGGGGCCGCTGGCTCGACCTCGTCATCGTCGTGGACACCCACCCGACCATGGTGTTCTGGCACGACGTGGTGACCGAGTTCTCCCGCGCCGTCACCCAGGCCGGTCTGTTCCGGGACGTGCGAGTGTGGTTCCTCGGCGACCCCGACACCACGGGCAGGCCCACGGTCGCCCGCACGCCTGGGGGCGAACCGCGCAGTGCTCAGGAGATCACCGACCCCTCCGGGCACCGCCTGGTCCTGGTCGTCACGGACACGGTCGCCGAGAGTTGGGGCCGGCCGACGATGGCGCGGGCCCTGCTCCGCTGGGCGGCGCACGGGCCGGTCGCCGTCGTGAACGTCATGCCGAGGCGGCTGTGGGACCGGGGAGCGGTAACCCCCACCGGTATGTTCGTGCGAGCCGCCCGCCCGGCCGCACCGAACGGGACCTGGCGGGTTCGCCCGGCAGGCCGCCGGTTCCGCCCCGGGCGGAACCGGTCCGCCCGTGGAGTATCCGTTCCCTTGGTGGAGGCCACCCCGGAATCGCTCGCAGCGCTCGCCTCCCTCGTCGCCGGTGGTGGCCGATGGACACGGATGACATGCCTGAGCGTGGACCGCGACTGCTCCTGGACGCCGAGCGAATCGTCAGCGGGGTCCTCGCCTCCGCTGGTTCCTCCTTCGGCCGAGTCCGTGCTCCGGCGGTTCCAGGCGACCGCGTCACCGCCCGCGCGACGCCTGGCCGGTCACCTCGCCGCTGTTCCCGTCACCCTGCCCGTCATGACCCTCGTACGCCGGGCCATGGTCGGGGAGTCCGACCACGGACACGTGGCGGAGGTGGCGCTGGGCGGTCTGTTCCAGCCGTGGCATCCGCTGCCTCCACGCACCGAACTGGACCGGTACACCTTCCAGTTCCTGCCAGGGGTCCGCGAAGCCCTCATGGGAGGACAGGACCGACAGGACATCACGGCCGTGCAGGAGCTCGTACGGAGATCGGTCTCGGCGTACTTGGAGCACGCGCCGACGCACGCGGGCGAGTTCCGGGCGGTGCGCGGGGCACCGCACCTCACCCAGGGAGATCGCGTACTGGCACCCGGGGCGCTCCCGTTCGCCCACACCAAGGGGCCGGAGTCGGCCCCGGTGGGGGTGCCTCTCCCGGAGTCAAGGCAGGGGAGACGTTCGTACGCTGCCGATTCCCCGGGTCTCCTGCCCTCATCGCACGCGGCCTCCTTGCAGCAGGTGGTGCGGAGAGCGGAGCAGGGGACGAGCCAGCTGGCCGTCCTCACCGGCCCCGCCGCGTCAGGCAAGACCCACGCGGCCTGGGAGGCGGTACGACTGCTTCCGGCCGACTGGCGCATCTGGGAACCGCGTTCCGTCGAAGAGTTCCTGGCAGCGGCCCCCAGGGTGGGACCGCACACGGTCGTCTGGCTCGACGACATCGAGGGCATCGCTTCCGGCGACGACCACGAGGTCGGCAGCCGAGCGGCGCGGTGCGTCGCTGGTCTGGTGGACCAGGGAAGCCCGCCCCGTGGCCCCGTCCTCACCTTCGTGATGAGACGAGAACGTGACGGCACCCATCCGTTCACCCTCGTGGAGGAACGTGCTGATCTCCTCACTTTCGAGGACGGTGCGGAATCACTCCTGCCTCCCGTCGCCGAGACGCTGGAGTCGCTCCCCCGGCCCGTTCGCGCTGTGTTGCCGGATTCGGACGCCACCGAGCCGTACTCCTCGGCCGATGCCGTCGTGCGCGTCGGAGCCGATGGAGTACGCGGAAGCGGCGTGCTGGTGAGAACGGGGGTGTTGACCGCCCGCCACCTCGTGAGCGACGCGCGTCGGATCACCGTGACCGTGCGGGCCATGACGTACACGGCCGAGGCCCACTCCTCACAGGGAGAGGTCGCTCTGCTGAGGATCACGGACCCGACGTGGCCGGACGGCACGTCGCCCGTCATGGGCAGGTCCTCACAGGAGATCCTCAAGGGGCAGAGCGTAGAACTGCAGGGCGTCGCGGGAGACGGCAGGGTTCTGCTCCGATGCAGGGTGTCGAATGTGACCGCGACGCACATAGCCGCTGTACTCACCGATCCCGTGCTGCAGGTCCTGCCGCCGCCCGCCGGCTTTCTGGAGCTGAGCGGCGCCCCGATCGTGGATGACAACGGGCGACTGGTCGGGGTGGTGACAGGAATGAACCAGGTAGTGGCCCAGCCCACCGGACCGCTGGTGGGGCAGCCCGTCTCCTCCCTCGACCGGTTGCTCGGCACCGGCGGAGAGTCCGCCCCTGAGCGCGACTCCCGTTTGCCGCTTCCTCGTGATTCCCGTGCGGTGCTGGTGGCAACGGCTAACACGTCATCACCGAGCCTCCCCGCGATTCCTTCCGTCGTCCCCGGCCTGGAACGCCTCCACGCCCTCCTCACGCTCGAGGGCCCGGCCCGCGCCTTCGACCCTCAGACCGCCACCGCCGTGATCGACCCGGCGACGTCGGCGGACGTTCTGCGTCCGCTGCACGACGCCGCCGCTGAGGCCCGCGATGTTCTTCTCTTCTATTTCGCGGGGCTCGCCCTCCTCGACAGCAGGGGCGAGCTCCATCTGGTCTGCTCGTCCACCGACCCGGAGCAGCCCGAGCTGACAGCCGTCAGCGCCAGGACCATCAACGACGTTCTGTTGACCAGTCCCGCGCGTCGGCGTCTCGTGATCCTGGACTGCGACTACAGCGGGCGTTGGCCGTCCATGGAGACCGACGACGTGTGGATGCTGGGAGCCACGAGTGGTTCGAGAGTCGCCTATGCGCCGGTGGGCACTCGGTACACCGCGTTCACAGGTGCACTCATCGATGTCCTTCAGGACGGCGTTCCCCACAGCTCGGCACCGGTGCTGGACCTGCACCTGGTGTGCGACGAGGTGAGCCTGGCCTTGCGCACCCGGAACGACCTGCCCGCTCCGCTGGTCCGAAAGGGCCGGTTCGTGCTGGCTCTCGGCGTGAACCGTGGACGGCCGGCACTGGGCAGGCAGCGTGGCAGAGTGAAGTGGTTCAACACCGAGAAGGGGTACGGCTTCATCACGCCCGACCGCGGCTCGGATCTCTTCGTCCACTTTTCGGAGCTCCAGATGGCCGGCTTCCGCACTCTCGACGAAGGGCAGGTGGTGGACTTCCGCATCGTCCAGGGGCCGAAGGGTCCTCATGCGTCGGACGTCCGGCTTGTCATGCCGAACCCGTGACGAGGGCCGGAGATCGGCTTGCGCGGGATCGATGGCATCAACTGGTCGTGGTTCCGAAGGCCTTCGTGCGCCGCTTGCCGCAGTGATGGCTCGCCTGCCGGGGTCTTGAAGTCCTCGCCCTCATGGCGCTGCCTTGCGTGGATAGGCCTCTGAAGAGCGCCGACCTGCGCCAGTACCTCGTATGCCTGGCGGCGAGCGGGCGCCCTCAGGGGGACGCTGCGGTACGTGCTGATCAGTCGGTGTGGTCTGTGGAACACGTCCCGTGCCTGGTTCGGCCTCGCCTGATGCCGGTCAAGGTCACCGTGGCTTCGGCCCCGCACGTACAGCGGCAGCGCCACCGGTCGGTGGTTCTGCCAGGGTAGGTCTCCAGGGGCTCGAACCCTGCCTGGCGGACCTCGGCAGCAGCCTTCGCCGGATCGGTTCGACCCCCGGCACGGGGGCACTTCTTACACCCCGTCGTTCCTGACCGGACGAAGGACAGACGCGTCATGACCTCGTTCCCGCAGGAACAGCGGCAGCGCCACGGGGCCGTGGCCCGGCCCTGGTAAGGCTCCAACGGCTGGAACCCGGCCGCTCGCATCTCGGCCTCGGCCTGCTCGGCGTTCGATGACTTAGAGGAGCAGAAGCGGCAGCGGCTCCCTCCGTTGTTGACGTTGGAGTAGGTAGGGGTGCTCTCGCGGCCGCATGTGGTGCAGCGGCAGCGCCAGGGAGCTCGACTGGTGCGGTAGGGCTCCAGCGGTTCGAACCCGGCCGCGCGCATCACTTCACCTGCCTTGGGGGCGGTCGCGGCGGCACGTTCGGCCTGGGCCGCTCGGGTCCGGCAGATGCGGCAGCCCTGGCCTCCGTTGCGTACGGCGTTGAAGGTGGGCCGGCCCTCGTGCCCGCACGTGGTGCACCGGGAGGGCCAGGTCGCATTCGTACGCCCTGGGTAGGGAACGAGCGGCTCGTACCCGCGGGCGCGCATCTCCGCGGTGGCGGCTTCGGCGTCGAACAGGACAGCGGCGCGGGGCCGGGCGCCGGCCCGGGGAGCGTAGTCGTCGGGGGCGCGGCGGGTCTCCTCCTCGACCATGGCCCACACCTCGCCGGCGGTGACGCGGTCGGCGGAGCAGGTTTCGCTCCATCCGTTCGGCATGACGTCCTTGGTGAGGAAGGGGCACAGCTTGGCGCCTCGCAGGCGGTCGAGGACGGCCTGTTCGACGTCGTAGGCGGCAGCTCCGGTCGCATAGTCGCGAGCCAGGTACAGCTCCCAGCCCTGACGTTCGTGCTGGAGGAGGCGGGAGGTGTATCCGGTGCAGGCGCCGATGCCGACCTTGACCGCGTTCCACTCCCGGTGGGTGATCACGTACAGCTTCGCCGGTCCTGCCAGGTCGATGCCGTGGGTGGCGCACATCCGGCATCCCTTGCCGGTACGGACACCGGTCAGCCGAAGATGCACGTCGTGGCCCGCCGGACAGCGGCACAACCAGCGCTTGTCACTGCCGGGATAGGGCTCCAGCGGCTCGAACCCGGCCGCCCGCATCTCGGCCGCGCACGCCGTGGGGTCGAGCGGCGCGCTTCCCGCGCAGTGTCCGCAGCCGTACCCGCGGCCCTTGACGCCGGAGTACAGGGGCTTCGACTCCTTCCCGCACGTGGTGCAGCGGCAGTGCCAGCCCACCGAAGCACCGGGATACGGCTCCAGCGGTTCGAAGCCGTGCGCCCGCATCAGGGCGGTGGCCTCGGCCGGGTCGGTACGGCGGGCAGCAGCACGCTGCTTGTACCCCTCCGCCCGGCAGACCGGACACGGGTCGTAGCCGCTGCGGACGCTCGACGCCTTCACCCGGACCACCTCGCCGCACGCCGCATGACGGCAGCTCCACAGCGCTGCGGCGGACAGATACGGCTCCTGCGGCTCGTAACCTGCCTCGCGCATCATGGACTCGGCCCTTTCGGCGTTGGCCTCGCGCTGCCGCCGACCGCGGGCTCGGCGATTGCAGGTGGCGCAGCCTGACGCGACCCCCTCCTTGACCAGGTTCCGGACCGCGGACAGTCGTGGTGTGCCGACGGTCCCGCACGCGGTGCAGCGGCAGCGCCACGGTGTCTGACTGTTGAGATACGGCTCCAGCGGCTCCAGACCGACCGACCGCATGTCCGCCTCGGCCCGCTCGGCTCCGCCGGCCCGCTCCTGGAGGATCGCCCGGCGGCTCTCCTTCGCACACTCCGTACACCCGACCCGGCCTGCGCCGAGGTACGCCAATCGCGGGGAGACGATGCTTCCGCACGCCAGGTGCCGGGACCGCCACGGTTTCCCACTCCCGGGATAGGGCTCCAGCGGTTCGTATCCGGCCGCCTGCATCGCGGCGGTGTGCTTGGCTTCGGCCGCTTGGCTGCGCAGGCGCCCGGCCTCCTCGCGGTCGGAGTCAGAGCTGTGGAAGAACGAGCGAACCATGCCGACGATTCTCGCGCTTCAACGCGAGCAGCGAGACCTGGTTTGTGATCCTCCTCCTCCTCAAGAGTGGCCTTCCACAGGCACTCATAGTCCGCCGGGCAAGCGATCGCTGGCCGTGATGAGCAAGACCAGGGCGAGCCAGAAGCAGCTCCGCACGGTCATCGACATCAGCATGAATGCGCTCTCGTGTGCCTTGCATGCCCGGAGCCAACCTCGTCGTTTCGCCTGGGTGCGGCGGCTGTTGGGGCCGCGGGGGCGCCGGGCAGGGGTCCCCGCCGAGCAGTGGATGCCGCTGGAGGCGGGATCAGCGCACCAGGAATCGGACGGCACTGACGGCGTTCCCAGGACCACCACCGAACTCCGCGACAAGGGCGAACGGGTCGGCCACAAGCGAGTCGCCCGCGTGATGCGGAATCTCGATCTGGCGGGAGCGCGGTTGACGCAGACTGTCTCGCCACTCATATGGCGCTGAGGTTCCGAACGAACGTCGCGCAGGTTCAAGTACGTGCCGTGTCGGCATTCCTAAGATTCGACGGCAGAAGGGAAACCCGGGCTGCTCAGGGACGGGTACACACCAAGGACAAGGAACTCGTGAAACAAGAGAGGTCCAGCCGCGTGGCCGTCAGCACCAGCAGCGCGCGCAGCCTCCCTCCGGACAGCCCTGCTCCATTGGAGCCCGCTCGCTGCTGATCAGCCGGTTCACGCCTTCTGTGCGCCGAGCTGGGGGGCGGCCGAGCAGGCATAGGGCCGACCTGAAGAGAGTCATCCCAACGCTTCGGCCCCTTCTGTATATGCAAGCAATCAGCTCGTTGATCGTCGGGGAGCTCTTTCTCCTGAAACCCGGTGGTCGGACAGAGCTGCCGTGGGAAGCGGAGACATGATGGGCCAGAGTCCTTATGACTATGTCGTTGTGGGAGCGGGGACAGCGGGGTGCGTGATTGCCTCCCGGCTTTCGGAACGCCCCCGCGTGCGGGTGCTGTTGCTGGAGGCGGGAGCCCGGGACGCGACCGAGGCGATGGCATCTCCTTGGGGGTTCCTGGGGTTCGACCAGTCATCCCTCTGGCGGGGCGCCTCGACCGTGCAGGCCGGTACGGGCAGGGCCGCTGAGGTGCTGCGCGGTAAGGCGCTCGGCGGATCGTCGAGCATCAACGGCCTCTACCACCTGCGGGGGCACCACTCCGGTTACGACGAATGGCCCGGACTCGGTGCTCCGGGCTGGGGTTTCAACGATCTGCTGCCCTATTTCCGTCGCAGTGAGAGCACTCGCGGTCGTGATGCCTCCGTGCGGGGCACGGACGGGCCGGTCGTGGTCGCCCCGGTTCCGGAACCCCATCCCCTGGCCGTGGCGGGCGTCGACGCTGCGGTGCAGGCCGGGTTCACACGCGCCGACGACATCGGCGGCGGGCTGGAGACCGGGTTCGGGTGGAGTGACATGAATCTGCCCGGCGGCGCCCGCCAGAGCGCGGCCGACGCCTACATCCGTCCGTTCCTCGACCGGCCGAACCTGGACGTCGTCACGGACGCGACCGTGCAGCGGCTGCGCATCACCGCAGGCCGCTGCACCGGCGTCGAGTACACGGTGGGTGGCGCGCACCTGTCCGCTGAGAGCGCCGAGGTCGTGGTGACCGCGGGGGCCATCGGTTCCGCGCACCTTCTGATGCTGTCAGGGATCGGCCCGGCGCGACACCTTGGCGAACACGGCATCGGTGTCGTCGCCGACCTGCCGGGAGTGGGATCCCATCTGCAGGACCATCCGATGGCGGCAGTGGTGTACGAGGCCAGCCGGCCCGTACAGTTCGTTCCTGCCAACCCGCCGGCGGAAATGATGGGCCTGTCGTACAGTGACCCCGCCGCGGCCCGGCCGGACCTTCAGGTCTATGTCGTCGCCGCACCGCTCCCGTCGGCATGGGGCCGGCCGCCGGCCAACGGCTACTCCATCGCCTTCTCCGCGATGGCTCCGCACAGCAGCGGCACCGTGCGCCTGGCGGACGCCGATCCCGCCGGCGCTCCCGTCGTCGACCCGGGCTACCTGAGCGACGACCGTGACCTGGAGGTCATGCGCAGGGGCCTGGCAGTGGCACGCCGCATCGGGGAGGCCGACGCGTTCGCCGACTGGCGCAAGCAGGAAGCGGTGCCCGGCTCCGGGACGAGCGGCGAATCCGTGGACGAGTTCATCCGGAAGGCTACCGGCCCCTACTTCCACTTCACCGGCACCTGCCGCATGGGAACCGACGCCCATGCCGTCGTCGACCCTGCCAACCTGCGCGTACATGGGATCGCCGGGCTGCGGGTCTCCGATGCCTCGGTGATGCCGTCCATCCCCTCGGCCAACACCAATGCGACCGTCTACGCCATCGCCGAACGGGCTGCCGAACTGCTCGACTGAGCCTTCCCCCGCGCCCTCGGGACTTCCACATCTGGCTTCACCCAACGGCGCGTCGAGCGTGCAGGCAGGTTCAAACCCAATTGATACGAGTGATCCTTTCCGTTCTTCGAATGCATTCGAAGGTATCGGTGGGGCTCGAGCCGAAAGCACAAGAAGCAAAACGCAGTTCGGCCCCGACCGGCCTCATCCCCCTCCTCAGACAGGAGCACCATCATGTCCGAAACGCTTCAGACCAGCGACGTCGCCACCTCCGACGCCGACCTGCTCGATCAGACCGCAGCCGCCGTACGCGCAGCCGGTGCGGCGCTGCGCGAGTCCTTCGGCGGCGTAGTCCGCTACCAGACCCGCCAAGAGCTGATGCGCGCGCTCGCCGTCAACGACAACGCGGCGCTCGACATCCTGCGCCCCCGTCTCACGGACCTGCGCCCGGAGGCCAGTTGGGTGGAGGACGAACTGGACGGCGGGGCGCTGCCGCCCGGCGAGTGGTGGGTCGTGGACCCGGCCGAAGGCAACGTCAACCACCTGCACGCCCTGCCCGAGTGGGCGGTGACCGCCACCCTCGTACGGGAGAACCAGCCGGTGCTCACAGCGGTCCACCTGCCGTTGACGGGCGAGACCTACACCGCGCTCACCGGCGCCGGAGCCTACCTCGACGGCCGGCCACTGCGCGTCTCCGCAACCGCAGACCTCGGCCTGAGCATCGTGGCCACCAGCCAGGCTCGGCCGGATGAGGACGAGAAGGTCGTTCGGCGCGTCGGCTCCTCGATCACCGAGATGCTCTTCGACGCGCTTGTCGTCCGCACCGCCGTGCCTGCGACCCTGCACCTGACGAATGTGGCCGCCGGCCGGATCGACGTCTTCTGGCAGTTCGCCGGCGCCCGCGCGGACCTGCTGCCCGGGGCGCTGCTCGTCACCGAGGCGGGCGGACAGATCTCCGACACCGAGGGCCACCCCTGGACCCCGCAGAGCGAGAGCTTCCTGGCTGCCGCGCCCGGCGTCCACGCCGCGGCCGTCGCCACGCTCTCCCGCTGACCCCGTACACCACGACCGAACCCACGCAAGGACATCACCATGACCACGATCGCAGTTCTCGGAAACGGCCGCGTCGGAGGCAATCTGGCCGCAGCCCTCACCCGCGCAGGACACGAGGTGACGGTGGCGGACCGCGAGCCGGGCGCAGCCGTTGATGCCGCCCGGACGGCCCGGATCGTCATCAACGCCACCCCGGGCGCCGGCTCCCTGGAACGTCTCGCCGCCCTGCGCGAAGAGCTGCACGACAAGATCCTGGTGGACGTCTCCAACGCCACCGTCGACGGCCCGGACGGACTGCCCGCCGACCTCATTCACCCCGGATCGAGCCTCGCCGAGCGACTGCAAGAGGCGCTCCCCGAAACGCGGGTCGTCAAGACGCTCAACACCATGCTCTTCCCGGTGATGACCGCACCGGCCATGCTCACCCAGACGCCAACCGTCTTCCTCTCCGGCGAGGACCCGCTGGCCAAGCAGACCGTCCGCGAACTCCTCGTCGACCTCGGTTGGCACAAGGAATGGATCACCGATCTCGGCGGGATCCAGACCGCGCGCGCCACGGAGGCCGCGATACTGTTCGTCCCGCACGTCATTCGGTCCAGCGGATTCGCGCCCTTCGCGATCTCGATCGCCCGCTGACTGCCGAGCCGTGCCGACTGCAGGTGACCGGAGCCGGCACCGGCACGGATGGCTCCCGGTGGGCCCACTACTCGTACGGGGCTCTCGTTGCCGAACCGGGCGAACCGACCACGGCGGCGCGTACTCAGGCGCTCAGCTCATCTCGCCGCATCAGAAGCATCAGCTCTGCCTCTCGACCGCTGCCATGCGAGCCGTCCATAGGAAGATTGGCACGGTGCCCCCATGGGTCATCGCGGCGTCCTGCGGAACACGATCACCACAGGATGGTGTTGAAGCATGGAATACGAGGGGATCGGAGCGGGATGCACGGCACAGGAGCGGAAGTCGGCGGCAGCCGAGGGGTGTTCACAGTGGACTCGACTGCCCCGGGCTCCGCACCGCGGGGACTCGACGTCTTCCGGCGCGGGTGGGAGACGCAGGTCGGCGACGATGTCTTCCAACTGCCGGCCTTCAGCCCGGACACCATCGGTGACTTCCGGGTCAAGGGCAACGTGGTCAAGGTACACGGCGCGGCGATCGCCGATCTTCACGCCGCGTCGGCAACCCGGACCGCGGATGTCCCGGGCGGAGATCAAGACCTGGTTGCCATGTACGTCGTGCGGCGCGGCGCGTGGACGCTGGGGGGCCCGCCCGGTTACGGCGACCGGACCGTTTCGGCTGGCCAGTTCCTCGTCCGGCACCTCGGGCACCTGACGGCCTTCGAGACGTCGGCGCACCTCACGGCGAAGTTCCTTGTCCTACCCCCCGGCGAGCTCAAGCCCCTGCTCGGGAGCCGGGTCATTACGGGGCCGGCGGACTCGGCCGAGGTGCGCTTGCTGACGGCCCTTGCAGACATGATTCACACGACCGTGGCCGACCTCGGCCCGGCCGGTGTGGAAGCTGCCCAAGGCACTTTGGTCGAGCTGACCAAGGCGGTGGCGAAGGGCCGGTTCGACGACGTGGAACCCCGGTTGGCTCCCGCGCTCGCCCAGGCAGCCAAGGACCTCGCGGACCGTCGGCTCGCTGATCCCGAACTCTCTCCGGCGATGCTTGCGCGTGAGCTCAACGTTTCCGTCCGTACGCTGCACCGGGCGTTCGCCGCGGTGGGTGAGCAGGTGACCACCTACATACGCCACCGGCGACTGCATGAGGCCCGGCTCGCCCTTGTCTCGCCGCCAGGGCGCATGAGCATTTCGGAACTCGCGGCACACTGGCAGTTCGCGGACGGCAGTCACTTCACCCGGGCCTTCAAGAAGCACTACGGTCAGACTCCCACCGAGTACGCCCGCTCGACTTCGGGAGGGAGGGTGGCTTGACCGCCACCAGCTGCCGCGGCGCGGTGGCGGGTGCCTGGCTTCTTCGCGTGCCAGGCGGATCCGGTCGGCGGTGAGCTGACGGAAGGCGGTGTGTGCCTCGGGCTTCCCCTTGCAGCGGCGCCCGAAGGCGTCGCTGACGACGGTGGGCACCGAGAAGTCCTGGACGTCCAGGCGCTGCCAGGACCAGGTGGCTCGGTGACTCCACTCGCACCACGCTCGCCGGAAGGTGTTCTCCGCCTCCACTCCCAACCCGGCAAAGCCGGGATCGTCGGAGAACTGTGGCGTGGGCAGGACGGCCCACCACGCTGCTGAACGCTGCTGTTCGTTCTGAGTCGACCTCCCAGCCCGGTCGCACCGCCGGTGCAATCCAAGCCGACCGCTCCGGCCCCGGCCGTCGCTGGCAGCGTGCCGGAGGTGAGTGCGGCAGCTCTGCCGGAGGCCTCGGCCCTCTGGGCCTTCAAGACGTACCGAATGTCCCCTTCTCCTATGATGGCCAGAGGGCGAGGCCAGAAATGGACTGATGCCGATGAGCGGACCCTTGCACGCCAGGGGGACCGGCGCGGGAGGAAGGGGCCTGCCGCTGGAGCCGTATCCCGCCACCGCCTGGGTGGACCGGGTGGGCACCGTCCAGCTGTGGAGCGCGGAGGCGGAAGCCCTCCTTGGATACTCGGTGAAGGAAGTCTGCGGCACACCGGCGGTGGAGCTGCTGACCACACGCGGGGACCGCGAAGCGGCGCTGGCCGGGCACGCCCGGTCTGAGGCCCGGCAGAGCTGGGACGGCATTCTCGGCCTGCGGCACCGCGACGGGCACGAGGTGAGGGTCGCGCTACGCGTGCGTCCGGTCACGGACCGGGAGGGCCGGACGGGATGGTCGGTCTCCGCAGGAGACGCTGGGCGGATCGAGCGGGCGGACGTCGACCGGGCGATGATGTGCGCCGTGTTCCAGCAGTATCCCGCCCCCATCGCCATCATGGACGACGCGTTGCGGTACCGGTTGCTGAACGCAGCGGCAGAGCGAGCCCTCAGCCACCCCGGACACCAGCTCATCGGCCGGCACGTCGGCGCGGACACCTCCCACGTCGACTCCGGAGCGATCGACCGGGTTCTGCGGCAGGTGCGAGAGACCGGTGAGCCCGTCCTCGGCCTTCCGGTGCGCGAAAGCCCCCTGTCCGGTCCGGACGGCGACCGGATGTGGTCCCTGTCCACGTTCCGACTGACCGACCCGACCGACCGTCCCCTCGGCACGTGCCAGACGTACGTCGACATCACGGACGGGTACCGGGCCGAGCGGCGACTGGAACTGCTGACCAGAGCCGGAGCGGGCATCGGTGCCACGCTGGACGTGGCACGTACCGCGCAGGAGCTGGCGGACGTCCTCGTGCCTGCCCTTGGTGACGTCGCCTGGGTGGCCCTGTCCGAGGCCGTGCTCGAGGGGGACGAGCCCCCGAAGATGCTCGGTCCGGGGCAGTGGAATCTGCGCCGGATCGGCGTGGCCCCGCCGGGTGACGACTGGCCCGCCGGTCTCCCTGCCGTGGGCGCGGTTCCGCCCACGCTGCCGAACCACCCGCTTCTACGGAGAATCGGACAGGGCGAGACCGTCCTGCTGCCTGACCGGGACAGCGTGATCGCCGCAGCGGAGGGGCACTCGGAGCTGGCCCCTCTGTTCGTCCCCGAGCACCGCCACTCGGCGATCGCGGCTCCGTTGTTCGCCCGCGGCCTCGTCCTCGGCACCGTGGTCGTCTGGCGCACCCGCCGACCCGGCCCCTTCGGCCAGGAGGACGCCGACCTGCTGACGGAGATAGCCTCCCGGGCCGCACTCGGCGTGGACAACGCCCGCCGTTACACGCGCGAGCACCGGGCGGCCGTCGCTCTGCAACAGCGCCTGCTCCCCGCCGCCACCACCGACACCCCCGCGGCGGAGACCGTGGGGTTCTACGTGCCGGCGGGAGGCGGGGCGGAGATCGGCGGCGACTGGTACGACGTCATAGCTCTCCCCTCCTTCCGCGTCGCCCTCGTCGCGGGTGACGTCACGGGACACGGTCTGCCCGCCACCGCCACCATGGGCCGGCTGCGCACGGCCGTCGACACTCTGGCCGACCTGGAACTGGACCCGGACGAACTCCTCACCCACGTCGACGACCTCGTCCACCAACTCCAGGCCGAGGCGCCCCACCAAGGGGACACCATCGGAGCCAGCTGCCTGTACGCCGTCTACGACCCCATCACCTGCCAATGCACCCTGGCCAGCGCCGGACACCCACCGCCCGTCGTGATCCGACCCGACGGCACCGTCGAATCCGTCGAGATCTCGCCCGGACCGCTGCTCGGTGTGGGCGGGCTGCCGTTCGAGGCGACCACGTTCGACCTCGAGCCCGGCAGCATCGTCGCGGTGTACACCAAGGGCGTCATCTACCGCGACGACCACGATCCCGACGCCGGTCTGCGACGGCTGACCGACCGTCTCGCGCGGTTCGCCGGCCCCGGCCGTGGTCTGGACGGCGCGGGACACGAGCTTCTCCGCAGCCTGGGCGACGCTCCGGCCCGCGACGACATGGCCCTGCTCCTGGCACGCACGCGTGCCATCGACCCGGGGAACACCGCGACCTGGGAATTCCCCGCAGACGCCTCCGTCGTCGCCGCCGCGCGCAAGGCGGCGGCCGGGCAGCTGGCCGCGTGGGGACTGGACGAGGTGTCCTTCATCACCGAACTGGTCGTCAGCGAACTCGTCACCAACGCCGTCCGGTACGCGGGCGGTCCCATCGGCATGCGGCTCATCCGGGGAGACGTATTGGTCTGCGAGGTCAACGATCCCAGCAACACCCAGCCGCGGCTGCGCCGGGCCCGGTGGTCCGACGAAGGGGGCCGAGGCTTGTTCCTCATCGCCCAACTCACCACCCGCTGGGGCAGCCGCTACACCCGGAGCGGGAAGACCATCTGGACCGAGCAGCCCCTCACCGCCGATTTCGACCTGCTCGACCTGCCGCCTTGACCGGCTCGACTTCTATGCGGTGCGCGGCTGCAGGTCGACATCACTCCCGGACATGAGGGCAACGATTCCGTGGTCGGTGACGGCCACGGACCGGAGTGCGAGCCCTTCGGGCAGGTTGTCGAGCGGGGCCTGACGCTCCAGGGACTTCTCCAGCAGGGTGCGTGCGGCAGGAGGCACGTTCTGGGAGAGCCGGACGTCGTCGACCCCGATGGCTCTCGAGCCGGCGACGCCGACGTGCGCGGAGGCCGAGACCTGTCCAAGCAGCGGGACCTGAGTGGTCGCTACCACTTGGTCGTCGCCGTTGCCTCGGTTGATGTCGACCCCGTAGAAGGCCGAGAGGTCTTCGTACGCGATGGTCGCCGTGACCTCGGCCTCGTCGGCCTGCTCCCGCCCGCCCTGCTCTTGGCGTATTCCGTGCAGATGGATGGCGAGATCCTGAATGGTCAGGACGCGACCGTTCAGGGTGGCTGGAACCTGTGCGGCGTCGATGTCCGCCTCGGTGATCACCTTTCGAGCCAGCTGAAGTGACACGGGAAAGCCGTTCACACGCACCTGGGGAGCGGAGTTCAGGCCGATGTCCCGCCGAATCGAGTCGGCGATGCGGTCCTGCGCGTACTGCGTGGCCAGTACCTCGCTGCCGGCGGCGGTGAGCAGCGCCAGGGCCGCTGCGACCCATACGTTCCGGCGACGCCTGCGCCGCATTGCCCGGCCGTTCTCTGGTCCGTTCATGTTCTCTCCTTCTACAGACCCCGCAGCCTTGCGCCGCGCGTCTAAGCGAGCCGTCACAAACTTCTGATTGCCCATCAGGCGAGTTCCGCGGGACGTGACGGTCGGTCGCAGCGGTGTCGGCCTGTCAGCTGTGCATCGGCGGTCGGCGGATCATCGGGCCGTTGCTGGTGGTCGTGGGTGATGCCGAGGTGCTGGGGCTGTTGCTTGAGGCACTCGGGCTGGGGCTTGGCGATTCGCTCGTCGGCCTCGCACTGGCGGGTTCCTCCGTTTCGGTCCGGGTGGCGAGGAGGACGGTGTCGCCGCGTTTCAGTTGCGTACCGGCAGTCGGGATGGTTGCGATCACGGTGCTGGTGCCGGCGGCGCTGGAACGGGGAGTGAGTGCGATGTTCAGGCCCAGCTCGGCCAGGTCTGCTTTGGCTTGTGCGAGGGTCTTCCCGACCAGGCTTCCGGGGACGGCGACGGTGGGGGTCGTGGGCTCCGTCGATGCATGAGGGCTCATCGGGCTGGCGCCGCTGCTGGGATCGGTGGTGCCTTCCAGACCACTGGTGGTGGGCTCTGGCTCGGGCGAAGGGCTTGCGGAGGAGGAGGAGGAGGAGGAGGGCGAGGTCTGCGTGCGGGGGCCGATGGCGTGCGTCGCATCCGGAGCCGCAGCGAGGACAGCGGTGACGACTGCGCCTGCGCCGAGGAGGGCCAACGCCGCGAGTGCCGCCCGTTGGGGACCGCGGGATCTCCTGGAGGACCTGAGAGCCGTTGTCGCCTCTTCCTCCGGGAAGGTCGGCGCTCCCGCGAGCGTGGTGTCCTGAGGAGGCGCGATGTCGTGACTTCCGGGGGTGAGCAATGCGTCACGCATGGCCGCGGCGTCGGCGAACCGGTCGTCGGGACTCTTGGCCATGGCGCGGGCAAGCGCCGTCTGGACGTGCCCGGGCAGTTCCACTCCGAGGTCCCTCGGGGCCTGCGGGTCCGCGTACATGTGCTGGTAGGCGATGGCGAACGGGCTGTCCCCGGTGAAGGGCCGGCGGCCGGTGAGGAGCTCGTAGAGCATGCAGCCGGTCGAGTAGAGGTCGGAGCGCGCGTCGACAGGCCGCCCCTGGGCCTGCTCGGGGGACATGTACGCGGTGGTGCCGACCGAGATGCCCGTGCCGGTCACGCTCGTGTCGTGCCCGTGGGATACGTGGGCGATCCCGAAGTCCATGACCTTGACCAGCCCGTCGGCGGTGATCATGACATTGGCCGGCTTGATGTCCCGGTGGACCAGACCGGCCGCGTGGGCGCAGGCGAGTGCTTCCAGTGTTCCCGCGACCCAGTCGATCGCCTCCTGCGTAGAGGGTGGGGCCGACCTCAGCCGTTCGGCGGCCGTGTGTCCGGTGATGTGCTCCATGACCAGGAACGGGCGCGGGGGCGCTGTCGGAAGCCAGCCGGCGTCGTAGACGGCTGCGACGCATGGATGGTTGAGGGAGGCGGCCGCGCGTACCTCGCGCTGGAAGCGGCTCTGGGCGACGTCGTCGAGGGCGAGCTGTGTGTGCATCAGCTTCACGGCGACCGCGCGGTGCAGGACCAGGTCGTCGGCCGACCAGACCTCGCCCATGCCGCCGCGGCCGATCAGCTCGCGTAGCGCGTACCGGTCGCCGATCAGGCCGGCCCACGGGTCGTGGAGGGGGTACTGCATGACGGATACCTGCGATCCTTCAGTGGTCAGGCTGACGGGGAGGGGTGCGGTGGGGTTTCCGACTCGGGTTGTCGGAAACCCCGTGGGGCTGTCTTCCGCTCGGCAACGGGAAGAGGCTGTACGGGTCCACCGACTCTCGTGCGGCGCCATCGGGGTGAATGAGAGCGGCCGAGGTGCGTCGTTGCCGCAGTCGGCGGCGCCGTTCGGAGCCGAGGGCCCTGCGCCACCAGAGGTCCGCAGGGCATCCGATCGCCAGCCGTTCAGTCCGACGTCGGTGGTGTCTTCGGCGCGCGGAGCAGGCACCCGATGGCTGCGGCGAGAACGATGACGCCGACGGCGACGAGGGATGCGGACAGGCCGTCCATGAAGGCGGACTTGACGCCGTCCGCC
This sequence comes from Streptomyces sp. NPDC056480, assembly GCF_042795405.1. NCBI lineage: Bacteria > Bacillati > Actinomycetota > Actinomycetes > Kitasatosporales > Streptomycetaceae > Streptomyces > Streptomyces sp. NPDC056480. The sequence continues at coordinate 69,649 of NZ_JBHTSA010000019.1, forward strand.
AGGGCCGCGCCCTGTGCACCGAGCTGGTCGGCGACGTGCAGGCCCGCCGCGGCGGAGTCGCGCGCGGCCTCGGCTGCTTCGGAGGGGAGTCGGTCGAGTGAGTCGGGCAGGTTCGAGCGGTAGTGGCTGCCGTAGATCGAGCCCATGAGGGCGATGCCGACGGCCGAGCCGACCTCACGGGTGGTGTCGTTCATCGCGGAGGCGACTCCCTGCTGGCCGCGGCCGAGCGAGCCGGTGATGGCGGAGGTGCCCACGGCCCCGGACAGGCCGATGCCGAAGCCCGCCAGGACGAGTCCGCCGAGGAACGGCAGGTAACCGGAGCCGACGTCGAGCCGGGAGATGACGAACAGGCCGGCGCTCAGCAGGAGCAGCCCGACGGTCATGGTGGCCTTCATCCCGACCCGTCGCACCAGGTGGGGGGTGGCCTGGGAGGTCGGCAGGACGACGACCGCGACGGGTACGAGGGCCGCGGCGGCCTTGAGCGGGCTGTAGCCGAGGATGAGCTGCAGGTACTGCAGGCCGACGAAGAAGAACCCGAAGACGGCCATGAACTGTACGAGGACGACGATCGCGCCGGCCCGGAAGCCGCGGATGCCGAACAGGGCGGGGTCGAGCAGGGGGTGCTCACGCCGCAGGCCGAGCCAGGCGTACGCGGTGAAGGCCAGCACCGTGACCACGAGGGCGGCGATGACGACAGGCTCCGTCCAGCCCTGCTCGTTGCCTTCGATGATGGCGAAGACGAGGGTGCCGATGCCGACGGCGGTGCAGACGGCCCCGGGCACGTCGGGTGGGGAGGGGTGCTCGTCCTTGGTGTCGGGCGACAGGAGGAGGGCGGCGAGGGCGGCCAGCAGGGCGGTCGCGGCGCTGGTGATGAAGATCGACCGCCAGGAGAACCACTCCAGCAGGGCCCCTGCGGCGAGCATGCCGATGATGGCTCCGGCGGCGGCGAATCCGGACCAGGTGGCCACGCCCTTGACGCGCTGCTCGGGAGGGAAGGCGGCGGTGATCGTGGACAGGGTGCCCGGCATGATCATCGCGGCTCCCAGGCCCATGACGACTCGCCAGACGATGAGCGTGGTGGTGGAGTCGGCGAAGGAGGCGGCCAGTGAGGCGATGCCGAAGACGACGGTGCCCGCGACGAGGACGTTGCGGCGCCCGATCCGGTCTCCGATGGCACCGAGCGGCAGGACGAGAGCGGCCAGGGCGACGGTGTAGCCGTCGGCGATCCAGGTCAGTGAGGCGTTGGTGGCCGACAGGTCGATGGCGAGGTCGGGCAGGGCGAGGTTGAGCGCGGAGACGGAGGCGACGACGAGGACCAGGGACAGGCACATGGCGAAGAGCACGCCGTTGTGGCCGGCACGGCCGGTCGCGACGGCGTCCTGCCGGGCTTCGGGCTGGTCGTCGGAGGTGCGGAGGGGGCTGGTGGACATGAGGAACTCGTCTCAGTCGTTGCCGGGCTGGAGCAGTTTGAAGACCAGGCGCGCGGCGGTGCGCTGCGCCGCGTGGCGCAGGCGCACCGGGGCCGGCAGGGCCCGGGGCGGCGTCGGGGGAGTGGTGGCCAGGCGGGGGAAGAGTGCTTCGGCGTTGGTGCGGTTGACGGCCGTGAGCGTGGCCGTGTCGACGTTGCCGTCGAGGCCGCCCGCGAAGTACTGACCGGCGGGAGTGGGGGCGAAGGGCCAGTCGCTGCCGAAGAGGACGTGTCCGGGGCGGGCGAAGGCGAGCAGGGTGGGCAGGGCGGCGGGGCTGGAGGACAGGGCGGTGTCGAAGTAGAAGCAGCGGAAGTCGTCCAGTACGTCGAGCGGGCTGCGCGCGGTGTCGTTGGCGATGGTGAGGGCCATGCGGTGTGAGGAGTACGGCACGAAGCCGCCGGCGTGGCTGAGGATGAAGCGGATGTTCGGGTAGCGGCGCGGGATGCCGTTGCGGACCAGAAGGTAGGTGGCGCGGGTGGTGTCCAGGAGGAAGTCGGCGGCGAAGGCGGGAATGCCGTCGACCGGAGGAGCGGGTAGCTCGGCCGGGTGTATGAAGACCACCGCGCCGCGGTCGTTCAGCGCCTGCCACAGCGCGTCCTGACCGTCCACGCCGAGGTAGGTGCCCCGGCTGTTGGCGAGCAGGGTCACGCCGTCGGCGCGCAGCTGGTCCAGTGCGCGCGCGGCCTCGGTGGCCGAGGCGTCGGCGTCGGGCATGGGCAGGGTGGCGAAGAAGCCGAAGCGGCCGGGGTGGTCGGAGACCAGGGCCGCGCAGTGGTCGTTGAGGCGCCGGGTAAGGTCGGCGGCCTCGGCGGGTTCGGTGAGGAAGCCGGTGCCGGGAGTGGAGACGGAGAGGATCGACGTGGTGGTGCCGAGCAGGTCCATCAGTTGCAGGGCGGACTCGGGGTTCCAGGCGGGCAGGGCGCGGCCGCCGGCGTCGGTGATGCCGGCCTCTGCGAGCTTGCCGCGGTAGAAGTCGGGCACCACATGCTGGTGGACGTCGATGCGCTGTGCCGAAGGGGACATGAAGGGGCCTTTCATGCGGTCTACGGGTTATGGCGGGGAGTTCTTCCGGCCGGCGACCGTGCACTGCCGACCCAGCCGGCGCTCTGGGTATCGGTGTCCGGGGAGGCGAAGGAGCCCGGTTCGGCGGTGGCGCCAGGGCCTTTGGGCGACCGGATGGAGAGATCGGGGGTAGAGCGGATGTTCAGAGAGTCGCCGGTGTGGTCGGCGACGTCTCAGAGGGGGCGGGCCGTCGTCAGATGAAGGACACCGACACGGAGCCGAGGGCTCCGAATCGTGCCTCTGCCTTCTGGCCGGCGCTGATGAAGGGGGCGGTGGTGATGGCGCCGGGCAGGATCACGTGCCCGGGGTCCAGCCCTCTGCCGTAGGCGGTGAGAGCGTTGGCCAGCCAGGCGACCGCGGCGGCCGGGTGTCCCATGACCTCATTGCTGCTGCCGGTCGCCACGCGGCTTCCGTCGACGAGCAGGTCCACGTCCACCGCAGCGAGGTCGGGTGCGTACGCCATCGGCGTCCAGGAGCCGCAGACGAGCCCCGCGGAGCCGGCGTTGTCCGCGACGGTGTCGGCCAGGGTGATCCGCCAGTCGCGGATGCGGCTGTCGACGATCTCCAGTGCCGGCGCGACCGCATCGGTCGCGGCCAGTACGTCACTGAGGGTTACGCCGGGGCCGCGCAGCGGCCGGGCGAGGCGGAAGCAGATCTCGGGTTCGACGCGTGGGGCACAGTATCGAGCGGCGCGGACCGTCCCGCCGTCGCGGTGGACCATGTCGTCCAGCAGGTGCCCGAAGTCCGGCTCGTGCACGCCGAGCAGATCCCGCATCGAGGCCGAGGTGAGGCCGACCTTGTGCCCGATCACCGTCGAGCCGGTGGCCAGGCGGTGGGCGACGTTGTCCTGCTGGACGGCGTAGGCGTCGGCGAGATCGAGAGCGGACCACCTCGTGGTGAGCGGTTCGACCGGGGCCGTGCGGCGCTCGGCCTCGCGGAGAAGCCGGGCGGCCTCCACACGTCGCCGGGTGGCCGCCGGCCTCATGTCCTGCTCCTCGCCGCCAGGCGCGTCGCCGCCTCGTAGACCAGCTGGGCGTGCAGTTCGAACATCGCCACGAGGTCGACGTCGTCACCGTTGATCTCCCGCTGGACGAAGAGCCCGTCGGCGCCCGCGACCGCGTAGGTCGTCAGGGCGTGCACGGAGTCCTCGTCGAGGTCCGGGACGAGTTCCCGGGCCATGTCGGCGATCTTCGCCCGCGCGATGTCGCGGACCTGGAGGAAGACCGTCCGGCCGCGGGGTTCGGCAGGACGCCGTTCGAGCGCGAGCATCAGACCGAGGCGGAGGAAGTCGGGGGCGTCGATCAGCGACTTGCCCACGATTCCCGCCATGGCGGTGACCCGTTCCAGCGGGGTCCCCGTCTCTTCGCTCGGAAGCTCCACGGCGGCGAGCCACGTCTCGAAGCTGCGCTCGATGACTGCGGCGATCAAGTCGTCCTTGTCCTTGAAGTGCCAGTAGATCGAGCTGGCAGGCAGTCCGCACTTGGCGCTGACGGCCGCGATCGACGTGCCTTCGTATCCCCGCTCGCCCGCGATCTCGACGGCGGCGTCGAGGATGCGTTGCCGCGACTCCACTCCGTTCGCGCGCTTCTTGCGGGTCGTCTGCGGCTTTGTCATGGCAGGTGCCCCTCTGGTGTGCGCTTCTCGCCGGCTGCTTGACCCTATCCAGCGATGAGCCTACCGTAGCACTCGTTCCAATTGGAGTGAACACTACGGTAAGAATCGTGCAGCATGATCGACAGTGAGGTGGCCTGATGAGCGAGACCGCGGCCGGAGCAGAGGCCGAGGACAGCGCCTACGACGTGGCGGTGATCGGGTACGGGCCCACGGGCGTGACCGCGGCCAACCTGCTGGGCGCGATGGGGCTCCGCGTCGTCGTCCTGGAACGGGACGCCGAGATCTTCACGCGCGCCCGAGCCATCTCCACCGACGAGGAGGTCGTCCGCATCTGGCAGCGGATCGGGCTGGCCGAGCGCCTCAAGCAGGACATGCTGACGGAGCGGCCGGTGGACTTCGTCGACGCCGATGGCCGTACGTTCCTCAGCGCCTGCCCCACATCACGCGGCCACGGCCACCCGCCGCAGATGTTCATCTACCAGCCGGCCCTCGAGCAGGTCCTGCGTGACGGCGTCGACCGCTACCCGAACGTCAAGATCCTGCTGCGCCACGAGTGCCTGCGCCTGCGCCAGGACGCCGACGGGGTGGAGCTGACCGTGGTCGGCACGGCCGACGACTCGGTCCACCGGCTGCGCGCCTCCTACGTGATCGCGGCCGACGGCGGCTCCAGCCTCACCCGCGCGCAGCTCAACATCGGGTACGAGGGCCGCACGTACGAGGACCGCTGGATCGTCATCGACACCAAGATGCTCAAGCCCTGGCCCGACCACGACAAGCTGCGCTTCCACTGCGACCCGGCCCGCCCGGCCGTCGACTGCCCGACCCCGCTGGACCACCACCGCTACGAGTTCCCCCTCCTGCCCGGAGACGACGAGAAGCAGCTGGTCACCGAAGACGCCGTGTACCGGTTGATCTCCCGGTACGGGATCGGCCGCGACAGCATCGAGGTCCTGCGCGCCACCGTCTACAGCCACCACGTCCGGTTCGCCTCGCGCTTCCGCGTCGGCCGGGTCTTCCTCGCCGGCGACGCCGCGCACGCCATGCCGCCGTGGATCGGCCAGGGCATGGCCGCCGGCGTCCGGGACGTGGCCAACCTCTGCTGGAAGCTGCACGCCGTCCTCCACGGTGAACTGCCCGAAAGCGTCCTCGACAGCTACGAGACCGAACGCAAACCGCACGTCAGGGAGGTCACCAAGCGAGCGGTGTTCGTCGGCCGCATGATCACCGAGAGGCGGCGCCCGGTCGCCCGCGTCCGCAACGGCGCCCTGCGGGCCCTGGACCGCATACCCGGCTTCGGCGACTGGCTGCAGGACTCGAACTGGATCCCCGTGGCCCGCTACAACGCCGGCCTGCAGGCCGGCCCGCGCACCAAGGCGACCGGGCACCAGATTCCGCAGCCCTGGGTGACCGGTTCCGGCGGGGAACGCGTACGGCTGGACGACGCGCTCGGCGGCCGCTGGCTCCTGCTGTCTCTCGGCCGGCCCACCCCGCAGCCCGCGTGGGAGCGCCTCAGCGTCGAGTCGCTGGCCGTTCTGCCGGTGGGCTCGCGCCCGGCCGACGGCGCGGTCGTCGACAGCGACGGCGTCCTGCTCCCCTGGCTGATCGAGCACGGTGTCACCACTGTGGCCCTGCGCCCCGACGCCTATGTCTACGCCGCCGCCCCCGCCGGTGCCCCGCTCCCGCCGCCTCCGGCCGGACTCGCCCCCGCGTCACAGCCGGCCACGACCACCGCTCAGTGAGGACATCATGACCACACCCATCGAAGTCCCCGAGATGCAGGAGCACCTGCTCGACGTCGACGGCAAGAAGATCTTCGTCGCCGAGACGGGGCGGGGAGCTCCCGTCCTGCTGCTGCACGGTGGCGGCCCCGGAGCCTCCGGCATCTCCAACTACAGCCGCAACATCGCGGAACTGTCCCAGGAGTTCCGGGTCATCGTGCCCGACCTCCCCGGCTACGGCCGCAGCAGCAAGGGCATCGACCCCGCCGACCCCTTCGGCGCCCTGGCCACCGGAATCCGCGGCGTGCTCGACCAGCTCGGCCTGAAGAAGGCCCACTTCGTCGGCAACTCCTACGGCGGTGCCTGCGCCCTGCGTCTCGCCCTCGACACCCCCCAGCGGGTCGACCGCATGGTGCTCATGGGCCCCGGCGGCATCGGCACCACCCGCGCGCTGCCCACGCCGGGCCTGAACAACCTGCTGAACTACTACACGGGGGACGGGCCCTCGCGGCCGAAGCTGGAGAAGTTCATCCGCGACTACCTGGTCTTCAACTCCGCCCACGTGCCCGACTCCATCATCGACGCGCGCTACCGGGACAGCATCGACCCCGAGGTCGTCGCCGCCCCACCGCTCACCCGCCCGAAGTCGCTCGGCGCGCTGTGGAAGATGGACTTCACCCGCGACAAGCGCCTGAACCGGCTGGCCGTGCCCACCCTGGTGCTGTGGGGCGCCGCGGACAAGGTCAACCGGCCCTCGGGTGGCCGGATGCTGGCCGAGCGCATGCCCAACTGTGACCTGTACGAGGTCGCCAACACGGGGCACTGGGTGCAGTGGGAGCGCGCCGAGCTGTTCAACCGGCTCTGCGCCGACTTCCTGGCGGGCCGCCGATGAACACCGCGCCCTCCGTCTTCGGCTCCGTCCACCTCGGCTACATCGTCGTCGAGTCCAACCGCTTCGCCGACTGGCGCCGATTCGGCACCGACGCCATCGGCATGCACCACGACGACATCTCCCGTGACGTGATGCGCTTCCGCCTCGACGACCACGAGTGCCGCTTCCTGATCCGGCGCGGCCCCGCCGAAGACGTGGTGGCGATCGGCTGGCACATCGACGACCACGCCTCCTTCGAGCAGATCGAGACCCGCATCCGAGCCCACGGCGTTCCTGTCGTGCGGGGCTCCGACGAAGAGGCGGCCATGCGCGGCGTGGAACGCCTGCTGCGTTTCCCCGGGCCCAAGGGCATCGTGCAGGAGATCTACACCACTCCGCTCATCTCGCCCGAGCCGCTGCGGATGGTCGCCTCCGGCTGGGTCACCGGCGACGCGGGGATGGGACACGTCGCGATCACCTCCGCCAAGCCCACCCTGATGCGCGGCTACTACAACACGGTCTTCGACGCCCGCCTGACCGACTACATCGACGAGACGATCAGCGGCGTCAAGCTCAAGATCCGCTTCCTGCGCGTCAACGAACGCCACCACTCCATCGCGATCGCCGCCCTCCGCGGCCTGCCGGTCGACCCGATCCGCACCCGCGTCCAGCACCTCAACATCCAGGCCGACAGCCTGGACGACCTGGCCCAGAGCTACGAGCGCGTGCACGAACTCGGCTTCGACATGGCCCTGTCGGTGGGCCAGCACACCAACGACAAGGAACTCTCCTACTACGCCCGCACTCCCTCGGGCTTCGAGTGGGAGGTCGGCTGGAATCCCGTGGTCATCGACGAGAGCACCTGGGAGCCCTCCACCCACCAGGGCATCAGCATCTGGGGCCACAAACCCGTCGGCCAGACGATCGTCGACAAGCTCGACCAGTTCCGGCTCGGCGCCCGTTCCCTCGTCCGGCCGGAGAGGACCGTCCCCGCCCTCAGCGGTGCCGGCATCCCCGACGACTGAACCGGCACGGTCACCCCGCCGCCCGGCGGGGTGACCGCACTCGCTCGATCCCCGGCAGGGCGGCGGAACACCGTCGCCCGCCCCCTCGCCCGGTCGCACATCCCTCGCACTGGGGCTCCCACAGGCGCCCGGCCTCACGGCTCGATCACGGGCGAACTCCCGCAGGTCCGGCAATCCCGGACGCCCGCGGTTCCCCCTGCCTGCCCGTCGCCGTCCCGCACTGCTCGGGCCGTCCGGCACACCGCCCGGAGTGCTTCCCGTCATGGGACGCCGGGAACCGTGATGCCAGGGCCCCGGTGAGTGAACATCCACCTCGCGAGAGGACCCCGACGCATGTCCGTCCCGTCTCCCAGGCCCGGCAGCGGGCCCCCACCATACGAGCGGCCCCGTGAGGCTGACGCGAGCGCTCTGCAGGAACTGCCTCGCGCACATTCCGAAGCGCGCCGGCGGTTCCTGGCGGTCAATGGCGCCGCCTTCCTGGTCTGCGCAGCGCTGTCCGGCACACTCGGCGAGCTGTTCACCGCCCGCCTGGCCGGCAGGATGCCTCTGGGCATCGTGCTCGGCACTCTGCAGTTGGCCGTTCTGCTGCTGTCCTCATGGTGGTACGACCGCACGCTCAGCCGCCAGGCCGATCCGCTCGTCGACCGGCTGCGCCACCGTGCCCAGCTCGTGCACCCGTCACCGCCCCAGCCGGGTCCGGCAGGGACCACGTCCCGACGGCCGCAACCGTCGCAGGGGAGGCGGAGATGACCGAGCTGTCGCTCGCCGCGGGGCTCACATCGGTCTCGGGCGGTTCCGACGACCGGACAATGGTGCTGATCGGCTTCCTGGCGTTCATCGTTGTGTCCCTGCTGTTGTGCGTTCTGGCCGGCCCCGAGGACGACACCGCGGCCGACTTCTACACCGGCAACCGGTCACTGACGCCGGTGCAGAACGCGCTGGCGCTCACCGGGGACTACATATCGGCCGCCACACTCCTGGGCGTGTCCGGCCTGGTGGCCGTGGTCGGATACGACGGCATCTCCCTCGCGGTCAGCAGCTGCCTGGCCGTCGGGGTGTTCCTGCTCCTCGCCGGTCCGCTGCGCAATGCCGGCCGCTACACCCTGGGCGACGTCTTCGCGCTGCGTTCGCCGGGTTCGTCGTCCCGTATCGCCGCCGCCACGGCCACCTTGGCCGTCTGCCTGCCCTTTCTCGTCCTTCAACTGGCCGGAGCCGGCAGCGCCACGGCCCTCCTGCTCGGACTGACCAGCCTGGGAGCCGAACAAGTCTGCACCGTCTTCGTCGGAGCGCTGATGATCTGCTACGCGGTGCTCGGCGGCATGAGAGGGACGAGCCTCGTCCAGATCGTCAAGGTGGCCGTGGTGTTCACCACCATGGTGCTCCTCGCCCTTCTGGTCCTGCGGCACCACGACTTCGACCCGGGCGCCCTGCTGACCGCGGCCGAGCGGGGGAGCGGGCTTCACGACCGCTACTTCGAACCCGGGCACGCCCTGGGGGACAGCGCGGTCGGCCGCCTCGACTTCCTGAGCCTCCAACTGTCCGTCGTCCTGGGCGGCGCGTGCATGCCGCACGTGCTGATGAGAATCAACTCGGCCGCCGACGGCGCCACCGCCCGCCGAGCGACCCGCTACGCCATCGCCCTCATGGCCGTCTTCTTCCTCTGCGTCGTCATCGCGGGCCTCGGTGCCGCCGGCATCGTAGGAGGCCAGGAGATCCGTGCCGTCGACAGCAGCGGCCAGACGGCCCTCTTCCTCCTGGCCGGGGAGCTGGGAGGCGGTACCTCGGGACTTGCGGGCAGCGTGCTGTACACCGCTGTCGCCTGCTCCGTCTTCGTCACCGTACTGGCGGTGGTCGCCGGCATCGTCCTGAGCGCCGCGGCCGCCCTGGCGCACGACCTGCACGCGCACGTGGCACGCGCGGGACGCATGTCCGAGCGTCGGGAATTCCGATCGGCCCGATGGGCGGTAGGAGCCGTGGGCGGGATCGGCATCTTCCTGGCGGCGTTGGCCCAGGGGCGGGACCTTCAGTCCCTGACCCATCTGGCACTCGCTCTCGCCGCCTCCACGGTCCTGCCCGCCAGTCTGTACGGACTGTTCTGGAGCCGGTACAACCGGACCGGGCTGCTGTGGACCGTGTACGGCGGAATCTCCTGCACGACCGCCCTGTACGTCTGCTCCCTCTCCTTCTCGGGCGCGTCCACCTCGCTGCTGTCGGGACACGACTTCCACCTCATCGGTATGCAGTCGACCGCCGTGATGGCCGTTCCCGCGGGATTCCTGCTCGGGTGGGTGGGCAGCGCCGTCGGACGGCGTGGACGGCCGACGGCAGAACCCGGGGCGGACCTCCGCTGGCGCGAACGGGTTCTCGTCGGGGCGCGGGAGCAATGACGTGTGCCGCGGCCCGGCAGCCAGGCCGGGCCGCGGCACACGCCGCGCACTCACTGACGGCAACAGAACGGGCTCACCGCTGCCGGGCCCGGCTCAGGCCGGCTTGGCCCCGATCCTGGCGGCCAGCGCGGGGAACTGGGTCAGCGCGTTGGAGCGCTCGACAGCCAGTCGCTCAGCAGGCGAGAAGGTCTCGTTCAGCTGTGGGGCGGGGTCTCCTGCCGCGAGGAACAGAGCGCTGGTGAACGGCCAGTCGGTGGCGAAGGGAACGCGCTCCGTTCCGGCCGGCTCGCGCACTGATCTCATCGCCTGGGGTGCCGGAGACAGAGCGGTGTCGTAGAAGATCTCGCGGAAGTGCGGGCTGCTGTCGTCCAAGCCGGCGGCCCCCACCTGCTGCGCGATCGCCGGGGTCAGAGCCAGCAGGCTGGTGCGGTAGGAGATGTGTAGGTGACGCCCGGCTCGGAGACGGAGACCACCTGGGTCTGGATGCCGTAGCGGCTCATGAAGTTCACCGCGAGGTCCGGGCTCCACAGGGGGACCGGCACGCCTCCGATCTCGGTGATGCCGTGCGCCGCCAGGTCCCGGCGGTAGAAGTCCGGAATCAGATGACAGTGCACGTCGATGCGGTCTCTGCTGCGGCTTGACGCGGACATCGGGCAGCCACAGGTGACCGGCGCAGCGGCGGTGACCGCACCGGCTTCTTGTAGTGTTCACTACAGTGACTGGAATGACCGCTACGGTAAGAGGGGCGGGAGTGGGCGTCAAGGATCGAGGCAGGGGCGACCTGCTGAGGTGGGAGCCTGCCGGGTGCGTCCGTTGCCCACAGGCCGGGCGCCCGGTGCCGGCTCAGGAAGAGGTGCTGTCCACCGATCCGCGGCCCGAGCGCAGCACGCGGGACAGGCCCAGAGCGGCTGTCCGTACGGCGGGCGCCAGCTGGGCCGGGTGGAACCGGCCACGCGGCACGGCGACGGACAGGGCGGCCACCGCCGTCGCCCCGTCGAAGACGGGCGAGGCGATGCAGTTGACGCCGAGGGCGGCCTCCTGCTCCTCGTATGCGAGACCGGAGACCTGGATCTGCTCCAGGGTGGTACGCAGCCGTGCCGGATCGGTGACCGAGTGCGGGGTGAGGCGGGGCAGGGGCCCGGCCAGCACCTCGTCCGCCAACTCGGAGCCGGAGAAGGCCAGCAGCGCCTTGCCGACGCCCGTGCAGGTCAGGGGAAGACGCCCCCCGATGCGTGAGGGCAGCGTCAGGGTCTGGTGGCCGTGGATCCGCTCGACGTAGACCACGTCGTGCCCTTCCCGAATGCCGAGGTGCACGGTCTCGTGGGTCGCCTCGAAGAGGTCCTGGAGGTACGGCAGCGCGGCCTCCCGCAGGTCGAGCCGGCGTGGCACCAGCGAGCCCAGCTCGAAGAGCTTGCCGCCGAGCCGGTAGGTCTCTCCGCTGCGTTCGAGCAGGCCGAGGCGCACCAGGTCGGCGCAGAGGCGGAACGCGGTCGTCTTGGTCAGTCCCGTACGGGCGGTGATTTCCGTGAGACGGAACGTACCGCCGTCCGGACGGAAGCAGTCGAGGACGGCAGCCGCCTTGTCGAGCATGTTCCCCTGCGCGCTGTTCCGTGTCATGGAACATATTTTGCCGCCGCTCGAACCGTACGCCTATACCTGTCGTGGATCGACGGACGGCCAGCGCCGCCTCTCCGACAGCCCGCCACTCCCCGCCCGGAGGTACCCCTCATGACCGCACCGCTCCACCAGTCCCCGCGGGGGGCGACCGCGAGCCCTCACCCAGCCGCCGACGCCGTGAACCAGGCGGCCGCCGTCCTGGAGGAGGCCATCCGCACCGGCGTCCCGTGCGCCCCGGTGCGCTCGCTCCTGCCCGAAGCGGACGTCGAAGCTGCATACGCCGTGCAGCGGCTGCACGTGGAACGCGGGATCGCCGCCGGGCGGCGGCTTGTGGGCCGCAAGATCGGCCTGACCTCGCCCGCCGTGCAGCGGCAGCTCGGCGTGGACCGGCCGGACTTCGGCGCGCTGTTCGCCGACATGGCGGTGCCCGAAGGACGCCCGATCGCCCCCGGCCGGCTCCTCCAGCCGAAGGTCGAGGCCGAGGTCGCCCTGGTCCTCGGCACGGACCTGCCGCATGGCGACCCGACCGTCGCCGACCTGCTGCGCGCCACGGCGTTCGCGCTGCCCGCGCTGGAGATCGTCGACAGCCGCATCGCCGACTGGGACATCACCATCGTCGACACCGTCGCCGACAACGCCTCCTGCGGCCTGTACGTCCTGGGCGGCACCCCCGTCCCCCTGGACCGCGTCGACCTGCGGACCGTGACGATGACCCTCGCCAAGAACGGCGAGACGGTCTCCGAGGGCACCGGAGCCGACTGCCTGGGCAGCCCCCTCACCGCCGCCCTCTGGCTCGCCTCCACCCTCGCCGGGCTCGGCGACCCGCTGCGGGCCGGCGACGTCGTCCTGACCGGCGCGCTCGGCCCGATGGCCGTCGCCGCAGAGGGAGACGAGTTCACCGCGCACATCGAAGGGCTCGGCACGGTCACGGCCGCGTTCGCGCCCGCCGCCACGGAAGGAGCGGCGGCATGACCACGAAGGTCGCCGTCATCGGGTCGGGCAACATCGGCACCGACCTGATGATCAAGATCCTGCGGCTCTCCGACTCCCTGGAGATCGCCGCCATGGTCGGGATCGATCCCGACTCCGACGGCCTGGCCCGCGCCCGCCGTCTGAAGGTCGCCACCACCCACGAGGGCGTCGACGGCCTGGTGGGGCTCGACGAGTTCGCGGACGTCGAGATCGTCTTCGACGCCACTTCGGCCGGTGCGCACCGCCACCACGACGAGGTACTGCGCGCGCTGGGGCGCAGGATCGTGGACCTGACGCCCGCCGCGCTCGGCCCGTACGTCGTCCCGCCGGTCAACGGCGACGACCACCTCGGCGCACCGAACGTCAACATGGTCACCTGCGGCGGCCAGGCCACGATTCCGATCGTGGCTGCCGTCGGGGCCGTGACGCCCGTCCACTACGGCGAGATCGTCGCCTCGATCTCCTCCCGTTCGGCCGGTCCCGGCACCCGGGCCAACATCGACGAGTTCACCGAGACGACCTCGTCGGCCATCGAGAAGGTGGGCGGCGCCGCCCGGGGCAAGGCGATCATCGTACTGAACCCGGCCGAACCCCCGCTGATCATGCGCGACACCGTGTACTGCCTGGTCGGCGAGTGCGATGACACCGCAGTGACCGATTCGGTGGAGGAGATGGTCGCCCGGGTCCAGGCGTACGTGCCCGGATACCGCCTCAAGCAGAAGGTCCAGTTCGAGCGCGTCGCCGATGACGACCCCCTGCGCTCGCTGCTGCCCGCCGGCAGGCAGTCCACCGGCGCCGCGAAGGTGTCGGTCTTCCTGGAGGTCGAGGGCGCCGCCCACTACCTGCCCGCCTACGCCGGGAACCTCGACATCATGACCTCGGCCGCCCTGCGCACCGCCGAACGCATGGCCGCCGCGCAGCCCTTCACGGAGGTGGTCTCCCGATGACCGCGAACCAGCCCCCCGCCCTGTACGTACAGGACGTGACCCTGCGGGACGGCATGCACGCCGTACGCCACCGCTACACCGTCGACCAGGCCCGCACCATCGCGGCCGCGCTGGACGCCGCCGGGGTCGCCGCGATCGAGATCGCCCACGGCGACGGCCTGTCCGGCTCCAGCATCACCTACGGCGTCGGCGCGCACACCGACTGGGAGTGGATCGAAGCAGTCTGTGACGGCGTGAGACACGCGGTGCCCACCACGCTGCTCCTGCCCGGCATCGGCACCCTGCACGACCTGCGGCAGGCCCACGCCCTCGGCATTCGCTCCGTTCGCGTCGCCACCCACTGCACCGAGGCCGACATCTCCGCCCAGCACATCGCGGCCGCCCGCGACATGGGCATGGACGTGGCCGGGTTCCTGATGATGTCCCACATGGCCGAACCCGCCGAACTGGCCCGTCAGGCCAAGCTGATGGAGTCCTACGGGGCCGGATGCGTCTACGTCACCGACTCAGGCGGTCGCCTGACGATGGACGGCGTCCGCGATCGCGTCCGCGCCTACCGCGACGTCCTCGCACCCGACACCGGAATCGGCATCCACGCCCACCACAACCTCGGCCTGGGCGTCGCCAACTCCGTCGTCGCCGTCGAGAACGGCGTCACCCGCGTCGACGCCTCCCTCGCCGGCCAGGGCGCCGGAGCCGGGAACTGCCCGCTGGAGGCGTTCATCGCGGTCGCCGACCTGATGGGCTGGGAACACGGCTGCGACCTGTTCCCCCTGATGGACGCCGCCGACGACGTCGTACGTCCTCTGCAGGACCGCGAGGTCCGCGTCGACCGCGAGACCCTCACCCTCGGCTACGCGGGCGTGTACTCCAGCTTCCTGCGCCATGCCGAGACTGCCGCCCGCCGGCACGGCCTCGACACCCGCGCGATCCTCGTCGAGGTCGGCCGGCGCAAGATGGTCGGCGGCCAGGAGGACATGATCACGGACATCGCCCTCGACCTCGCGGCGGCCGGCTCCGCCGGCTGACCGGCAGCGGTCGGCGCCGAAGCCCCGTGGCTGTTCGGCGGAGACGGCGTCACCAACGACAGGGGCCGGACTCGGCAGGGGGAGGGAGAAGGTCGACGTACTCGCCGCTGGCGTGGTCCGGGCCCAGTGTTATGACGGCGGTCGTTCCCGCGCACCGCTGCGGGGCAGTCCCGGATTCCCACCGGGTTCCCCTTACAAGGCATCCTGCCTGGCGGACGGCTCGAACCGACTGCAGCCCTCACCCGACGGCTCGCACACGCTCAGCCTAGAAGAACCCAAGCTTCTTGGGGCTGTAACTCTGAAGAATGTTCTTCGTCTGCTGGTAGTGGTCCAGCATCATCCGGTGGGTCTCGCGGCCGATGCCCGACTGCTTGTAGCCGCCGAAGGCGGCGTGGGCCGGGTATGCGTGGTAGCAGTTCGTCCAGACGCGGCCCGCCTGGATGGCGCGGCCCGCGCGGTACGCCGTGTTCGTGTCGCGGGTCCAGACGCCGGCGCCCAGGCCGTACAGGGTGTCGTTCGCCGTGCTGATCGCGTCGTCGAAGTCCGTGAAGGACGTCACCGCCACCACCGGGCCGAAGATCTCCTCCTGGAAGACCCGCATGCGGTTGTCGCCCTCGAAGATCGTCGGCTGGACGTAGTAGCCGCCCGCCAGGTCGCCTCCGTGCTCGACGATCTGGCCGCCCGTCAGGATCCGCGCGCCTTCCTTCTGGCCGATCTCCAGGTAGGAGACGATCTTCCGCAGCTGCTCCGCCGACGCCTGCGCGCCGATCATCGTGTCGGTGTCCAGGGGATGGCCCGGGACGATCTTCTCCGTGCGGGCGACGGCCGCCTCCAGGAACTCGCCGTAGTGGCCCCGCTGGACGAGCGCGCGCGAGGGGCAGGTGCAGACCTCGCCCTGGTTGAGGGCGAACATCGTGAAGCCTTCGAGGGCCTTGTCGCGGAAGTCGTCGTCCGCCGCCCACACGTCGTCGAAGAAGATGTTCGGCGACTTGCCGCCGAGTTCCAGCGTCACCGGCTTCAGGTTCTCGGAGGCGTACCCCATGATCAGCCGGCCGGTCGAGGTCTCCCCGGTGAAGGCGATCTTGGCGACGCGCGGCGAGGACGCGAGCGGCTTCCCGGCCTCCTCGCCGAAGCCGTTGACGACGTTCAGGACGCCCGGCGGCAGCAGGTCCGCGACCAGGCTGAGCCAGAAGTGGATCGAGGCCGGGGTCTGTTCGGCCGGCTTGAGGACCACCGCGTTGCCCGCGGCGAGCGCAGGCGCCAGCTTCCACACCGCCATCAGGATCGGGAAGTTCCACGGGATGATCTGCGCGACCACCCCCAACGGCTCGTGGAAGTGGTACGCGACGGTGTCGTCGTCGATCTCGCTCAGCGCGCCCTCCTGGGCCCGCAACGCCCCCGCGAAGTAGCGGAAGTGGTCGATGGCGAGCGGGATGTCGGCGGCCAGCGTCTCCCGGACCGGCTTGCCGTTGTCCCAGCTCTCCGCGACCGCGAGCGCCTCCAGAGAGCTCTCCATCCGGTCCGCGATCCGCAGCAGGACGGCCGCGCGCTCGGCCGGCGCCGTCCGGCCCCACGCCGGTGCCGCCGCGTGCGCCGCGTCGAGGGCGCGCTCCACGTCCTCGGCGGTGCCGCGCGCGACCTCCGTGAAGGGGCGGCCGTCGACCGGGCTGGGGTTCTCGAAGTAGCCGCCGAGCGCCGGCGCGACGTACGCGCCTCCGATCCAGTGGTCGTAGCGGGCCTCGTACGACATGAGCGCGCCCTCGGTGCCGGGTGCGGCGTAACGGGTCATGGCATGGCCTCCCTGGGACGCGCCGGCCGTCCCTGGCCGGCGCTCACCGGCGAGTGTGCGGACCCGGACGTTGCAAGACCGTTGCACCGGCGGACAGTTCCGCCTCCAGGGAGTCGAGACGCGCACGTACGGGCGGGAGCCGAGCCGCCGGAACCGCCGCGCACAACGCCCGCCAGACCACCAGGTCGTCCTCGCCCCAGCTGCTGTACGCCCAGTCCGCGAGCAGCCCGGGATCGGCCCGGTCCACCAGCGCCGCCCGCAGCCGGCTCGCGAGCCGCTCCCGCAGCCGTACGACCCCGGGGGCGAGCGAGGAGGGAAGCAGCGGGCCCGCGTACTCCCCGGCCGCCGCCGCGACGGCACCCGAGGCGAGCCGCCGGTCCACCGCCGCGAAGTCCGCGTCCACCCCACCCGCCAGCCGGTACGGGCGCGAGCGCAACACATCCGGCCCCAGCAGCGCCCGGAGCCGCGACAGCTCCGCCCGCAGCGTCACCGGCGTGACGGACTCGTCCTCGTACAGGAGGGTGAGGAGCTCGTCGCCGCCGATCCCCTCCGGGCGGTGCGCGAGCAGGACCAGGATCTCGCTGTGCCGGCGGCTCAGCCGGACCCGTCGGCCGCCGAGCGACAGCGACGCCTCGTCGCGGCCGAGCGCCGCGAGGCTCGCGCCGCCCGCCCCCGGCGCGGGCCCGAGCAGCGCGAGTTGCGACTCCGCCGCCCGCGCCACCGCCTGGACGAAGCCCAGACTGTGCGGATGCGCGAGCCGCCTCCCGCCCGTGATGTCGACCGCGCCGAGCACCCGCCCGCTGTGCGGGTCGTGCACGGGGGCGGCGGCGCAGGTCCAGGCCCGTACCGGGTGCCGGAAGTGCTCGGCGGCGACCACCTGGACCGGCCGGTCGACGGCGAGGGCCGTGCCGGGCGCGTTCGTCCCGGCCGCCGCCTCCGACCAGCGGGCCCCGGCCACGAAGTTCATCCCCCGCGCCTTGCGCAGCGTGGCCGGGTGGCCCTCGACCCACAGCATCCGGCCGGCGGCGTCGCACACCGCGAGGAGATGTTCCCCGTCCGTCGCGTACGCCCCCATCAGCTCCCGGATCACCGGCATCGCCGCCGCCAGCGGATGGCCGTCCCGGAACTCGGCGAGCTCGTCCTCGTCCAGCTCCACCCGGGCCGCTCCGTCCGGACTCACGCGCGCGCGTGCGGAACGCCGCCACGAAGCGGCGACCAGCGGCCGGATCTGCCCGGAGCCGGGGGCCTCGAGAGGGAGGAGGTCGGGCGCCGCCGGCCCGGCGGGTCGGGATCTCGCGGCCGACAGGGATGACGGGGGTGACGGGGACGACGGGGACGACGGCGCGGTCCCCGCCTCCTCGCCGCCACTGGCCGTCCCGTCCGCCTGCTCGGTCCGTCCGGCCACCCACGCGTCGCTCAACTCGGCCTCCTCGTCGAGGTCGTCCCGGCCCGTCCGGCTCATCGTGATGCGCGGGGGCCCCGTCGACAAGCGCCTGGACAGCCCGTCCCGCTCACCCTGTCCGGGACCGGCCCCCGACCGCTCACGTACAGTAGGGCTCGGGCCGTGACTGGCGCTTGAGGTGGATCACCACCGGGGAGCGGCCCGGCGGGGGCGTGCTCGACCGGCGCGACCGTACCGATGCCGTGCGCCTGGGCGAATCACCTGTCAGAGACGACGCCCAGGAGTTGCCATGTCCACCAGCACCGCCACCCTCATGGACGGAACGGCCCTCGCCCGCCGTACGGTCGAGGAGACCGCCGCCCGCGCCGCCGAGATCACCCGTCGCACCGGTGTCACGCCGTGTCTCGCGACCGTCCTGGTCGGTGCGGACCCGGCCTCGGTCACGTACGTGAAGATGAAGCAGAACCGCTGCGCGAAGGCCGGAATCCGCTCCAAGCACGTCGAACTGCCCGCCACCACGACGACCGAGGAACTCGTCGCCGCGATCACGGCCCTCTCCCAGGACCCCGAGGTCCACGGCATCCTCCTCCAGCACCCCGTCGGCCCGCACATCGACGAGCGCGCCGCCTTCGAGGCCATCGCCCCGGAGAAGGACGTCGACGGTGTCACCATGGCCTCCTTCGCCGCCATGGGCTTCGGCCTGCCCGGCTTCGTCTCCTGCACGCCCGGCGGCATCATGCGCCTCCTCGACGCGTACGACGTGGAACTCCGCGGCAAGCGCGCCGTCGTCGTGGGCCGCAGCGCGATCCTCGGCAAGCCGGCCGGGCTCCTCCTTCTCGGCCGCGACGCCACGGTCACCTACTGCCACTCCCGCACCGAGGACCTCTCCTCCGTCGTCCGCGAGGCCGACGTCCTCGTGGCCGCCGTCGGCAAGCCGAACTTCATCAAGGGCGCCGACATCAAGCCCGGCGCCGTCGTCATCGACGCCGGTTACAACCCGGGCAACATCGGCGACGTCGACTTCGCATCGGCCGCCGAGCGCGCCTCCCTCATCACCCCCGTTCCGGGCGGCGTCGGTCCCATGACCATCGCCGTTCTCCTCGCCCAGACCGTCGAGGGCGCGGAGCGCCAGCTCGGGCTGTAGGACCGGTTCGTGACGGGGCGACGGGCGGGGCGACGAACGGGGTGGCGGGTGCGATCGCGGCCGCGGATGGTCACGTTTCCGTACAGGCCGCTCCGCGCACCCCTAAATGGGTGGCCGCGGAGCCGCCGACCGGCGAATCTTGACCTTGTGCCCCACCCGTCCCCCGCCACCCCGTCACCGGACCGCCGACCGGGCGAACCCCAGCCGCTCGGTGCACCCGAGTCGGTCGGTACGTCCGATCGCACCGATCGCACCGATCGCACCGATCGCGGAGACCGCACCGACCGCATCCACCGCACCGATCGCGCAGACCTGTCTGCCCTGTCGGGTGCGTCTGGTGCGTCTGAAGCGCCGGATGCGCCGGATGCGGTCGATGCGTGTGACCCGTCCGACCCGCTCGGCGAGCCCGTGTCGCGTGATGTCTCCGGTACGACGAGCCCGGTGACCCGCTCTGCCGCACCCCCACGACCCGGGAGCTCCACCTCCGCCTCCGACTCCGGCTGGTCGCCCCGCCTCGTCCGGCTCGGCACGCCCCGGCCCGGGCCGGCCGCCCGGGGCGCCCGCCGGTTCGGCGTGCCGCTCGTCCCGCTGCTCGTCGCAGGGCTCGTGGCGACCGCGTTCGTCGCCTCGCGGGGCGGCACCGAGCAGACCCTGTCCACGGGCGAACGGCCCGGCGGCGACCAGGTCGGCGTGCCGTCACCCGTCGTCTCTGGCGGCGGTCGCGTCGAGACCACCCCACCGGGAGGCGGAGGACGGACCGACACGCGCGCGGGCGACACCGGGGCCGCCGGCGCCCGCACCGCCGACACGCCGTCGGCCGCCCTGACCTCGGACGCCACGCCGACCCGTCCCGCTTCCCCACACCGGACCGCCGACCCCGGGGAGGTCACGTCCGCGACTCCGTCCCGGACCGGCGGCACCTCCGCCACACCCCGGCCGACCCGCTCCGCGAAGGGTGGCGCCGGCTCGCCGCGCCCGGTCTCCTTCGAGACGCTGCGCGTCGGTGACTGCTTCGACATCGACCGCGGCGCGCCGGGCACCGCACTCCGGCGCTCCTGCGACACGCCGCACCACGCCGAACTCGTCGCCCGGCTCCGCCTCACCGGTCGCCACACCACGGACATGGCGATCCGCGAGGCGGCCACACTGCTCTGTCGCGAACCGCTGCGCCGCAAGGCCGCACGGCAGCCGCTGGGCACGCGCTGGACCACCTTCGTCCAGTACCCGTACCGGACGAGCTACCTCCTCGGCTCGGACGCCGTCGCCTGCAGCCTGGCGGCCGGTTCCACCGGTGACGGCACCCTCAGCCGCCGACTCCAGTAGGACCGGCGGCGAGCGCCGTCGCCAGAGCCGTCGCGGGATCCCGGTCCGCCGGTCCGGCGGGGGACCAGCGGGCACCCGACTTCAGGTACGGCCACCAGCGCCCGTCCTCGCCGAGCCGCAGCTGCGCCTCCGCCCCCACCACCGTCCACCGCGCGCCACCCGACCGGCGCAGCGCCGGGCGCTCGTCGTCCTCCCAGGCCTCCGTGAGCCGGGTTCCCGCCCAGGCGAGCGCCTCGGCGTCCGGTGTCCACTCCTCCTCCAGTACGGCGAGGGCGGCGGCACCTCCGAATCCCCACGCGCGCGTGGCGAGGTCCATCTCCGCCCGCGTCCGGCCCGAGCCGGAGGTGAGCCGCGCCGTGATCCACGGCATGGGGGAGTCCGACGCGAGCCGCACCGCGTCCTGAGCGACCGTCAGGGACGCCGTCCGCGCCGCCGGAGCCGTAGCAACCGGGGACCCGCCGTGGATCGCCGCGCCGCCCGAGGCCCTGCCGCCCGCCACCCCGCCGGCGAGTGCCTCCACCAGCATCCGATGCGCGCGGCCCGCCGCGTCCGACGCGAGGAACTCCAGGGCAGCCGGGTCTACCCCGGGCTCCGGTTCCGTCTCCGTGTCCAGGGACGGCGACCGGCCCGGCGCGTCCTGGGCGACCGGAGGCGCGGGAAGCGGCGGCACGAGGAACGCCGCCGCGTAGGCCTCCTCGGCCGACACGCCCGGCATCCCTCCGGAGCCCTCGGCTGCGTCCGTGCCCGGGGTGTCGTCCGTTCCCCGCCCGCCGTGCGCGGCACGCGCGGCGCTGCGCTCCTGCAACTGGTCCAGGAGGGTGCGCTCGCCCCGCCCCCGCATGAGGAGCAGCACGAAGGGGTCCTCGTCGAGCAGGCGGGCCACCTGGTAGCAGAGCGCCGACGTGTGCGGACAGTGGTCCCACGCCTCGCAGCCGCACTCCGGGTCGAGATCCCCGATCCCCGGCAGCAGATCGAGCCCGGCCGCCGCCGCGTCCTCGACCAGGTGCGGCGGCATCTCGCGGTCGAGGAGCGCGGCGATGTGTCCCGCGCTGTCGACGGCGAGGCCGAGCAGCCGCTCCCACTCCTCCTCCGAGAACTCCCGCACCAGGACGTCGCTGCGGTACGCCGTGCCGTCACGGTCCTTCACCACCGCCGTGATGCGGCCGGGCCGTACCGACACGGCGCCCACCGCTCCCGCGCGCGCGTGCCGCCGTCCCGCCTTGAGCTGCTGGCCGTCGAGTGCGGTGTCCTCCAGGGCCTTCAGCCAGGCCAGGCCCCACCAGGTCCTGGCGAAGGCCGCACCCCGCGCGGGAGGCAGCGCCGCGAACGTCCGCTCGTCGCCCTCGTGTCCGTATCCGCTCATCGTGCGTCACCCCGCAGTCGTACGAGCTCCGCCAGCTCGGCATCGGTCAGTTCGGTCAGCTCCGGCGGCGTGTCCCCGCCGGTCCCGAGGACGGTGTCCGCCAGCTCCCGCTTCCGGTCGAGCATGGTCGCGATCCGGTCCTCGATCGTCCCCTCGGCGATCAGCCGGTGCACCTGCACGGGGCGGTCCTGCCCGATCCGGTACGCGCGGTCGGTGGCCTGGGCCTCCACGGCCGGGTTCCACCAGCGGTCGTAGTGCACGACGTGTTCGGCGCGGGTGAGATTGAGCCCCGTGCCGGCGGCCTTGAGGGAGAGCAGGAAGACGGGGACCTCGCCGCTCTGGAAACGGGCGACCATCGCCTCGCGCTCCGCGACCGGCGTCCCGCCGTGCAGGAACTGCGTGCGCACGCCCCGCGCCGCGAGGTGGGCCTCAAGCAGCCTGGCCATCCCCACGTACTGGGTGAAGACGAGGGTGCACGCGCCCTCGGCGAGGATCGTGTCGAGGAGCTCGTCGAGCAGTTCCAGTTTGCCCGAACGGCCCTCGATCCTGGGCCGCTCCTCCTTGAGGTACTGGGCGGGGTGGTTGCAGATCTGCTTGAGCCCGGTCAGCAGCTTGACGACCAGCCCGCGCCGCGCCATGCCGTCGGCCTCGGAGATCGCCGCAAGCGTCTCCCGTACCACCGCTTCGTAGAGACCGGCCTGTTCCGGCGTCAGGGAGACGGCCCGGTCGGTCTCCGTCTTCGGCGGCAGCTCGGGCGCGATGCCGGGGTCCGACTTGCGGCGGCGCAGCAGGAACGGGCGGACCAGCGCCGCGAGTCGCGCGGCCGCGGCCGGGTCCCTGCCGCCCTCCACGGCGGCCGCGAACCGGGTCCTGAAGGCGCCCAGGGTGCCGAGCAGCCCCGGCGTGGTCCAGTCGAGGATCGCCCACAGCTCGGAGAGGTTGTTCTCCACCGGCGTGCCGGACAGCGCCACGCGCGCGCGTGCCCCGATGGTCCGCAGCTGTCTGGCCGTCGCCGAGTACGGGTTCTTGACGTGCTGCGCCTCGTCCGCGACGACGAGTCCCCAGCTCCGCTCGGCGAGTCGTGCCGTGTCGAGCCGCATGGTGCCGTACGTGGTGAGGACGAAGCCGCCGTCGGCGAGATCCTCCAGGTCACGGGTCGCGCCGTGGAAGCGGCGCACCGGCGTGCCGGGCGCGAACTTCTCGATCTCGCGCTGCCAGTTGCCCATGAGGGAGGTCGGACAGACGACGAGGGTGGGCCCGGCGGAGTCGGGATCGGACTGGCGGTGCAGATGCAGCGCGATGACCGTGATGGTCTTGCCGAGACCCATGTCGTCGGCGAGGCATCCACCGAGGCCGAGCGAGGTCATCCGGTGCAGCCAGTCGAGGCCGCGCAGCTGGTAGTCGCGGAGGGTCGCGGCGAGCGCCGGGGGCTGGGTGACCTGCGGGTGGCCGCCCTCGGGGTCGGCGAGCCGCTCCCTCAGCCGCTCCAGCCAGCCGGTCGCCGCCACCTCGACGGGCCGGCCGTCGACCTCCGTGGTCCCGGTGAGGACGGCCGAGAGGGCGTCCACGGGAGTCACCGGGCGGTCCTGCTGGGACCGGGCCCGGCGCACCTCGGCAGGGTCGACCAGCACCCAGCGGTCGCGCAGGCGGACCAGGGGTCGCCCGGCCTCGGCGAGCCGGTCGAGCTCGGCGCGGGTCAGCTCCTGGTCGCCCACGGCGAAGCGCCAGTTGAAGCCGAGCAGGGCGCCTGCGGAGAGGAAGGAGGGGAGGATCGAGGAGGAACGTGCCTCCTCCGCCCTCTCGTCGGACCCGAGGCCGTCGGTTCCCGCCCCGGGTCCTTCGGCGGTGCTCGCTCCCTCCGGCGGTTCCCCGCCCACCGGTCCGATCACCGCACTCGTCGTCAGCCGGTCCGCGAGCTCGCGCGGCCAGTGCACCTGGACACCGGTGGCCGCCAGGGCCCGTCCCGCCGCACCGAGCAGCTCCGCGACCTCCTCGTCGGCGAGTTCGACGGTGTCCGGCACCGCCGCCGTCAGGAGCGGGGCCAGCGGGGGCCAGGCCCGTGCGGCGCGCCGGAGGGCGAGCAGGGCGTCCATACGGGCCCGGGGGCCGAACGCGGCCGCCGTCCGGCCGGACCCCGCCCACACCTCCGCGGCGTCCGCGACGAGGGTCGGGTCGGCGACGCCGTGCAGCTGCAGGACCGCCCGGAAGTCGGGAGCCTTCTCCGACTCGGCGGTGAAGCCCGGCAGTTCGAGCCGGAGCGACAGCCGGACGCCCGCGTCGTGCACCGCCGCCACATCGGCGGCCCACGCCCGCTGCTCGGGAACCGGCTGCGGCGCGTCGGCGGCGAAGGCGGGGCCGCCGGCGGCGAGCGGAGCGGCCGGGGTGCGGGGGAGGGTGTCCGCGACGGCGTCGGCGAACGCGCGCAGCAGGGCCTCGGGCTCGGGCAGGAACGGCGGCTCGTCCGACGAGAGGGGTACGGCGTGAGCCTCGGGAGGCATCGACGCGGCGAGCGTCCGCAGCGCGGCGAGCTCCCCGGGCCCGAGCGGACCGGCCCGCCACGCGTCGAGGTCGCCGGGGGTGAGGCCGGGCAGCAACAGGCCGCGTGAGGCCAGGTCGAGGGCGAGGAGCGTGGCGGCACCCCAGAAGGCGCTCGCGGGCGACGCGGTGTCGGAGAAGCGGGCGCTGGTGAGCAGCGGCAGGGCGTCCCGCACGGAGAGGACACGCGCGGGGACCGTCACCGGCCGGAGGCTCTCGCCGTCGACGACCGTGATGTCGACGAGCGCGATGTCCGGGCCCGCGATGTCGGTGCCCGTTGTGTCGACGAGCGTGATGTCGGGGCCCGCGATGTCGAGGAGCGTGACGTCGGTGCCCGTCATGCCGCTGCCCGCGACTCCGGCGCCACCGGCACGAGCGGAGTCCGCGTCGCTCCTGGCGTCAGGCCGGGTGACGGCCGCCAGGGCATCGGGGCCCGGCAGCGCGTCGCCGTCCGCGGACCAGAACGCGATCCGGCCCGCGCGCGGCGGATCGGCGGGGAGGAAGACGGCGGAGTGGCGGGTGAGTTCGCGGGCGACTTCGCGGGAGGCGTCCCGAGAGCTGTCCCGAGGGGCGTCCCGAGAGATGTCCCGGGAGGGCTCCCAGGTGGATACCGGAGGGGGTACATGAGCGGGTTCGCGGGCGGAATCATCGGGTCCGTGCGACAGCGACAACGCATTCCTCAAATTTGACTACCTGAAGTCCGAGCGGCCGAGGGTACCTCACCGCACCGGCCCGACGAGGCGCCCGCCACGCGTGATCCGCACCACAGCCTCCCGGGGGTGGGGCTCGCCCCACCCCCGGCCCCCGGCGCACCCCCGACCGGGGACGGGTGGTGACGCCATGGCCCCGGACGATCACGGATCCGTAGGTTCTCGAGAGGCACCCAACGACCGTCACCGCCACCGATGTCGACAGAAACCGGAGCCCGCCATGTCCCAGGCCACCGTCCTGCCCCCGGCCGCCGCCGCACCCGCCGCGGCGCCCACCCGTGCCAGGGGCGGCAGCGAGTTCACCCCGCTCCTGCGGACGGTCAGGTCCCAGGGCCTCCTCGAACACCGTCCCGGCTGGTACGCCCGCGGAATCGCCGTCAACCTGCTCGGCATCGCCGCCGTCGTGGCCGGGCTCGCCCTGATCGGCCCCTCCTGGTGGGCGCTCCTCCTCGCGGTACCCCTCGCACTGCTCTCCGCCCGGGCCGCGTTCGTCGGACACGACGCCGGCCACGCCCAGATCACCGCGAACCGCAAGGCCAGCCGGATCCTCCAGCTCGTCCACGCCAACCTCCTCCTCGGCATGAGCCGGGAGTGGTGGAACGACAAGCACAACCGCCACCACGCCCACCCCAACCACCTCGACAAGGACCCGGACGTCGCGGCCGACATCCTCGTCTTCGCCGAGCACCAGACCGCCGGCCGCACGGGGCTGCGCGGTTTCCTCACCCGTCACCAGGCGTGGCTGTTCTTCCCGCTGACGACCCTGGAGGGCATCGCGCTCAAGGTGTACGGAGTCCGGGCCCTGCTCGCCGAGGACGGGCCCTGCCGCTCCCGCCGTGAGCGGCTCGTCGAAGGCGCGCTGCTCCTCGCCCACTTCGCCGGCTACACGGCCCTGCTGCTCACCCTGCTCACCCCGGTCCAGGCGCTCGTCTTCGCCCTCCTCCACCAGATGCTGCTCGGTGTGCACCTGGGCATGGCCTTCGCCCCCAACCACAAGGGCATGGAGCGGCCCGACGAGCACCCGGACGGCGACGGCTGGGGGCACCTGCGACGCCAGGTGCTCACCTCGCGCAACATCCGGGGCGGCGCCCTGACCGACTGGTTCCTCGGCGGTCTCAACTACCAGGTCGAGCACCACCTCTTCCCGAGCATGCCGCGCCCGAACCTGCGTCTCGCCCAGCCCGCCGTCCGGGCCCACTGCGCCGCCCTGGGCGTCCCGTACACGGAGACCGGTTTCGTGGACTCGTACCGCCAGGCCCTCGGCCACCTGCACGACGTGGGTGCGCCGCTCCGGTCCGAGTGGGCCGAGTAGGGTCGCGGAGGGTCACACGCGATGTGATCATCGGTCCGGCGGTCGGTGTTGCGGCCGTCGGGAAGCGGAGAAGGGGAGCTCCTCGCCATGAGCGACGGCACGGTCACCACGGTCAGCAGCAACGGCACCTACACGTTCACCAAGCCCAACCGCGGGGCCATCACCCTCCTCGCCGGGCTCGGCGTGGAGGGCGACGTCCACGCGGGCGTGACGGTCAAGCACCGGTCGCGCGTCGCCCAGGACCCGACCCGGCCGAACCTGCGTCAGGTCCACCTCATCCACGCGGAGCTCTTCGACGACGTCGCCGGAGCCGGCTTCGATGTCGCTCCCGGCGACCTCGGCGAGAACGTCACCACCCGGGGGATCGACCTCCTCGGCCTGCCCACCGGCACCCGTCTGCACCTCGGCGCGGAGGCGGTCGTCGAGGTCACCGGACTCCGCAACCCCTGCGCGCAGATCGACAACTTCCGGCACGGACTGCTCAAGCAGGTGCTGGGCCGCGACGAGAACGGCGAGATCGTACGCAAGGCCGGGATCATGGGCGTCGTCCTGACCGGCGGCGAGGTGCGCCCCGGAGACCCGATCCGCGCCGAGCTGCCCGAGGGCCCGCACCGCCCGCTGGAGAAGGTCTGAGCCAGGGGCCCGCCCACAGCCAGGGTGGAAACGGGCCCCGCAGCTCAGCCCTCCAGGGCGCAGGAGTTGACCACGTCACCGCCGGCGGGCCGGGCGATCGTGCGATCCGCCGGCGGAGCCGTACCCTCCTCCACCCACCTGGTCAGCGCGTCGAACGCGGAGCGGTAGCACGGCAGGATCGGACGCAGACGGTCCGGATACGTGTCGTACAGGCCGTCGGTGTGCGTCCCGCCCTGCACCGTGTAGAACCGGTGCATCCCGCCCCGGCCCCGCGCCTCGACCATCCGCGCGTACACATCGGAGCCGGTGGCGAGGGGCAGCAGCGTGTCGAGGTCGCCGTGGAGGGTGATCAGCGGCTTGCCGATGCGACCGGTCAGCGCGACCCTCGCCACCGCACGGTGCACGGAGGCGGGCCGCGTGGCGTAGTCGTACGAGGCGTCCGAGGCACAGGGCGCGAAGATCTGCTCCACGGTCCCGCCGGCGGTGGAACCGGGGCAGGCGGGGTCGTACGAGGGGTCGAACTCGGCCCGGAAGATCTTCTGCGTCAGCCCCCAGTACGCCTTCTCGTGGTACGGCCACAGGAAGCGCGACCCGGGTGCGAAGCCGGCCCCGATCAGATCCTCGTCGGAGGCCTGCCCCAGCGACCGGGCCACCGTCACCGGCAGGCTGGTGAGGAGGTTGGGGCCGCGCGAGGTCCACAGCACGCCCTCCCAATCGACCCCGCCGTCGTACAGCTCGGGACGGTTCTCGAGCTGCCAGCGCGTCAGATAGCCGCCGTTGGAGATGCCCGTCATGTACGTGCGCTCCGGGGCGCTGCCGTAACGCTGCCGAACGGCCTTCTTCGCGGCCCGCGTCAGCTCGGTCACCCGGCGGTTCCACTCGGCGACCGCGTCGCCGGGACCGCGTCCGTCGGTGAAGAAGTCCGGTCCCGTGTTGCCCTTGTCGGTGGCCGCGTAGGCGAAGCCCCGGGCGAGGACCTGGTCGGAGATGAGCGCGTCCGTGGAGTACTGGCGGCGGGTGCCGGGCGCGCCGGTGACGACGAGGCCGCCGTTCCAGCGGTCGGGCAGCCTGATGACGAACTGCGCGTCGTGCGCCCAGCCGTGGGTCGCGTTGAGCCGCGAGTCGTCGGGGAAGTAGCCGTCGATCTGGACACCGGGCACGCCCGACGGGTTACGGGTCCCGAGGGCGGCGAGCCCGGCCTGGTCCGCCGTGTCGGTGTACGGCGTGCCCGCGAGCCCGGCGGTCGTCAGATCCGCCAGACAGGCGGACTGCTGGTGCTCGGCGCCGGGAACGTGGAGCCGGTCCTGGCGCGCGCAGTGCGCGGTGGTGCCCGCCACCGTCCGCTCCTCCGCCCCGGCGGGACTCGCGGGAGCCAGGACGGTGACGGCGGTCAGGAGCGCGGCGAGCAGCGGGACGCCTGGGAACAGGCGCATGGAGGCCTCCGGGGGCGAGGGAAAGGAATGCGGCGCCACATCGTGCGGCGCACCCTCACCACCGGGCCATGGTCCCGGACCACACCTCGGGTCGTCGGGCCGTGTGGACCGGCATGACACCCCCGGCGGCCCCCTCCCGGCAGGAAGCGGGCGGAGGGCGATCGGGAACCGGGCGGCGGCCCAGCGGGAACCGGGCGGAGGCCCAGCGGCACCCGATCGGGAGTCGAACCGGAGTCGAACCGGAGTCGATCGGGTGGATCGGGCCGATCGGCCCGATCAGGCGGGCCGGACCGCCATCGCGTCGAGCCCCTCCAGGAGCGCGGGCAGCCGCGGACCGCGGGCCACCGGCAGGACCTCGTTCGGCAGCTCGTCGAGCAGGACGAAGGCCATGTCGTCCGGACGCGCCACCAGCGACCAGCCGGGGCCGTCCGCACGCAAGGTCCGCACGCCCCCGTCCGTACCGCTGTCGGAGGACCGCACCCGCCCGACCGGCGGCGGCTCCACGAGGTAGCCGCGGAGCTCGTCGAGGGCCCGGCGGACTCCGGCGTACGGGTCGGCGACGGAGGCCGCGGCCGCCTCGTCGGGGGACGACACGCCGTCGCGCGACGGAGCCGCAGGGGTGGACGCCGCAGCCTCCGCGGGCGGCGCGGCCTTCCTCGAGGAGGGCCTGTCGAACCACGTGGTGGGCCTGGGCGTGGCCTCGGCCTGAGCCCTGGGCGTGGCGACGGACACGGACGACGGCGCCGCGGCTTCCGCCGGGACGAGTGCTCCGGACGGGACCGCAGCCCCTGAGCCGCTCGGTGTCCCGGACGGGACCGCCGTCCCCGCGCGGCTCGGTGTCCCGGACGGGACCGCAGCCCCCGCGCCGCTCGATGTCTCCGACGGGACCGCAGCCCCCGCGCCGGCCGGCGCGTCGTCCGTCACCTGGCTCCGCCACGCGGACCACTGGAGCGCGACCTCGTCCGCGCCGAGGCGCCGCTGGGCAGGACCCCACGTGTCGCCGGACGGCGGGACCAGCGGGGCCGGGTCGCCCTCCTCGGGCTCCGGGTCGTGCGGCGCCGGTACGCCGGGCGCGCGGGTCGCCACCGGGAGCGGCCAGCCCGGCAGCCCGGCGACCACCGATTCCAAGCCCGGGGAGAGGTCGAAGGCCATGCCGCAGTCACAGGAGGAGATGGCCACCGCGA
>NZ_JBHTSA010000020.1:0-98197 GCF_042795405.1 Streptomyces sp. NPDC056480
GGCCTGGACGACGACCGGCCCGCCCGCGGCTCCGCACCCGCTCCCGAGCAGGCGGCCTACTGGGACCTGGCGGGAGTGACGGCCGACGGAAGCCCGGCCGCCGTCGTGGTGCACGCCGTGGGCGGAGCGGACGACCGAGGGCTGCGCGAGGCCCTCCGTACCGCGGGACTGACGGTCGGCGACACCGACGGGGGAGCGGCCACCGAAGCGGACGCCGCCGGCCTCCTCGTCGTGGTCACCGACGACTACCTCGCGCCCGAACTCGCCGAGGTGGACGCACGGTCCAGACGCCTCGGCCTGCCCTGGCTCCTCGCACGCCCCGACGGCGCCACGGCCTGGCTCGGTCCCTTCCTCCGCCCCGGCGAGGGACCCTGCTGGCACTGTCTCGCCCACCGGCTGCGGGCCCATCGGATGTCGGAGCAGCCGGTGCGCCGGGCCCTCGGTCTCGCCGGGCCGGTGCCCCGGCCCCGCGTCTCGCACCCGGCCTTCCGCGGCGCGGCGCTCCAACTGGTCGCTCTGGAGGCCGCCAAGTGGCTGGCCGGGCACCGCTCCGCCGGCCAGTCGGCCGTCCGCACCCTCGACGGGCTGGCGCTCAGCACCGCCGACCACGCCGTCGAGCGGCGTCCGCAGTGTCCGTCCTGCGGGGACGCGAACCTCGTCGCGGCGCGGGCCCGGCGTCCGGTCGAGCTGCGCTCCCGGCCGAAGGCGGCGTTCAGCGGCGGCGGTCACCGCGCGCTCGGCCCGCAGGAGGTCCTCGACCGCTGGGGACATCTGGTGGGCCCGGTGACCGGAGTGGTCAAGGAGGTCCGCCGGGACACCCGGGCGCCCTCCTTCCTCCACTGCTACACCTCCGGCCGCAACCTCGCGCTCGGCGGTTCCCGGCTCGCCGAACTCCGCGCCGGACTGCGGGCGGTGAGCGGCGGGAAGGGGACGACCGCCCTGGAGGCCGAGGTCAGCGCGCTGTGCGAGGCGCTCGAACGGTACTCGGGGACGCTCCAGGGCGACGAGGCCCGGGTGCGGGACAGCGCCCGCGCGCTGGGCGACGAGGCCGTCACCCCGGACCGCACGCTGCTCTTCGACCCCCGCCAGTACCGCGACCGGCACGACTGGAACGCCCGGCAGGGCGCCTTCCAGCAGATCCCCGAGCCCTTCGACCCCGAGGCGCCGGTGGACTGGACGCCCGTCTGGTCCCTCACCGAGCGGCGTCACCGGCTGCTGCCGACCGGACTCCTCTACTTCGACCCCGGTACGGAGGCCGGGGTGGCGCCCGTCGCCGGGAGCGGTGCGGTCCGCGCCGACTCCAACGGCAGCGCGGCCGGCAGCAGCCTGGAGGACGCGATCCTCCAGGGCTTCCTCGAGGTCGTCGAGCGGGACGCGGTCGCGCTGTGGTGGTACAACCGCACCCGGATGCCCGCCGTCGACATCGCCTCGTTCGGAGACCGGTGGGCCGAGGAACTGATCGGCGTCTACCGGGAGCTGCGCCGCGAGGTCTGGGCCCTCGACCTCACCTCGGACTTCGGCATCCCGGTCTTCGCCGCACTGTCGAGACGTACCGACAAGAGGTCCGAGGACATCATGTTCGGCTTCGGCGCCCACCGCGACCCGCACATCGCGCTGCGCCGCGCCCTCACGGAGATGAATCAGCTGATGCCGGCCGTGGCCGGGGCGGGGGAGGGAGACGGATACGCGGTGCGGGACCCGGAACTGCTGCGCTGGTGGGGCGGAGCGACGGTGGCCGACCAGCCGTACCTGCTCCCCGACCGCCACGCGGAACCGGCCCGTCCAGGGGATTTTCCCGCCATTCGAACGACGGATCTGCGCGCGGACGTGAGGTGGGCCGAGGAAACCGTCCGGGCCAGAGGCCTTGATCTTCTCGTCCTCGACCAGACCCGTCCGGATATCGGATTGCCGGTGGTGAAAGTCGTGGTCCCCGGAATGAGACATTTCTGGGCCCGTTTCGCACCAGGTCGTCTTTTCGACATCCCCGTGTCGCTGGGCAGGCTGTCCGAACCGACCCGATTCGAGGAACTCAATCCCATTCCTCTGTTTGTTTGACTCCGATCGCCCGGGGGTGTTACCCGGGCGATCGGCCTGTCGCCACCCGGCGGAGAGAGGTCGCGGAGCGCTCGAAATCCGTAACCTCCCTTCAATCGTGGGGGCTTAGGCTTTCGACCGGAAACACCATCGAGTCGAGGGGGCGACATGATCGGCGGCCACAGGCGGTCCGGGGGAGACGCGAGCGGGGAGCCGCCGGCGGCCAGATGGCAGCACCTGCCGCAGCGTCTCGCCATCGGCATGCTGATGGCGGTGCTGACCGGTTTCGGGGTGATGGGGATGCTCAACATCCTCGACGCCCACCAGAGCGAGGGGGTCCTCGGCGCCTCACTGGCGACCTTCGGCTGCCTCTTCTTACTCCAGCTGTTCCACTCCGCCCAGCGCACCCGTGCGCTGCGGGAGCGGTACGGCAGACTCACGCTCGGACTCCAGGCGGTCCTCACCTTCGGCCCCCTGCCCCTCTACGGAGTGATGTGGGGCGGCATGGCGGGCTTCCTCGCCGGGTCGATCCTGCTCCTGGTGCGCGGCAGGCTCGCCTGGGTGCTCTTCGTCTCGGTCGCGCTCGTCAACGGGGGGAGCGCCCTCGCCTCCGGTTACGGACCGGTCGACCTCACGTACATCGTGATCTCCACCCTGCTGACCGGGCTGATCGTCTTCTGCCTCTCCAGGCTGGTCGACCTCATCATCGAACTCGAACGCAAGCGCGCCGAGTCCGCCTGGCTCGCGGCCACGGAGGAACGCCTCCGCATCGCCCGCGACCTGCACGACCTCCTCGGCTACAGCCTCTCCGCGATCACGCTCAAGAGCGAGCTCGTCCACCGGCTCATCGGCCTGCACGACGACCGCGCCCGGGACGAGATCGTCGAGGTGCTCGACATCTCCCGGGAGGCCCTCGCCGACGTCCGGACGGTGGCCCGCGGCTACCGCGACATGGTGTTCGACGACGAACTCGTCGCCGTCCAGAAGGTCCTGACCACCGCGGACGTGGACGTCAGCGTCGAGAAGTCGTTCATCGGCGAACTGGGGAAGCGGCGGGAGGCGGTCCTCGCCACCGTCCTGCGGGAGGCCGTCACCAACATGCTGCGGCACTCCACGGTCCGGCACTGCCGGATCTCCCTGCGCCGGCGCAGGGGCGTCGTCGCCCTCACCGTCTCCAACGACGGATCCCACCCGGGCCGCGGGCTCGCCGCCGTGCCGTACGACGGGGGCAACGGCAGCGGCCTCGCCAACCTCGCCGAGCGCCTGGCCGGTGTCGACGGCACGCTCAACTCCTCGCAGGACGGCGAGGGCTGGTTCCATCTGATCGCCGAGTGCCCCATCGGCAGCCCCGCCGACACCGCCCCGAAGATGCCGGCCCCGCCGCTGGCCCGGGGCGCCTGCTGAGACGCCCGGCGGGCGGGACGCCCTCCGGGCGAGCGCCCGCCCCCTACAGCCACCCGGCGTCGCGCGCGATGCGCACCGCGTCCAGACGGTTACGCGCGTGGAGTTTCGAGACGATCGACGTCAGATAGTTGCGGACCGTGCCCGCCGACAGATGGAGCTGCTCGGCGATCTGGGTCACGTCCGCACCGTCCGCGGCCAGCCGCAGCACCGTCGTCTCCCGGGGCGTCAGCGGCTGCTGCCCCCCGCTCTCCCACGCCGACATCGCCAGCTCCGGCGCGACCGCCAGATGCCCGGCCGCCACCCGCCGTACGCCCGCGGCCAGTTCGTGGGGCGGAGCGTCCTTCAGCAGATAGCCGCCGACCCCGGCAGCCATCGCCCGCCGCAGGGTGCCGGGCTGGTCCAGGCTCGTCAGGATCAAGGTCCGACAGGACGGCAGCCGCTCCCGCAGCTCCTCGGACGCGGCGATCCCGTCCATGCCCGGCAGGTCCACGTCGATCACGGCCACGTCGGGACGGTGCCGCTCCGCCATCGAGACGATGAAGTCACCCCGCTCGACCTGGGCCACGACCAGCAGATCGGGTTCGAGGCTCAGCAGGGCCGCCAGGGCCCCGCGCACCATGTGCATGTCCTCGGCGAGGAGTATGCGAATCATGAGTCCCCCTTCTCACCCGGTGATCATAATCAGCCCGGGGCGTCTGGCGAAGGGGTCCGACGCAGGCTCCCGTCAAGGGGTGGCGGCGGCCCCGCCGCGCACCAGGTGAAGACTCTTCTAGCGTCCGTCGAGCGGCAGTTGAGGCCCGCTGCCTAACTTCCCGCCCTGTGAAGCCGAATCGCAGAGTCGTCCTGAAAGCCGCCGTCGCGGGCGGTGCCGTCGCCCTCGTCCCCGCCGGGCTCGCCATCGGCGGGCCGGAGGGCGAGCAGACCGTCGCCGGCCACGCGGGAGCCGGCGGCCACGGCGGCCACGCGGCCGACGGGGAGCACGCCGCGGCGGGTCAGCGGGCGCCCGCGGCCCTCGGCGCCCTCGCCGGGTCCGAGGTCTTCGCCCATCCGATGCCGCTGCCCCGTGTGCTGCGGCCGGTCTCGGTCACCGCCCGTGCGGACGTCTACGCGATGCGCATGCGCGAGGCCGAGACGGAGCTGGTCAAGGGCGTCAGGACCCGGGTGCGGACGTACGACGGAAGCCTCCCCGGCCCCACCCTCCGTGCCTTCCGCGACCGGGAGGTGATCATCCGTCAGTACAACGACCTGCCCGTGCAGACAGCCGTCCACCTCCACGGCGGGCACGTGCCCTCCGCCCACGACGGCCTCCCGATGGATGTGATCGAGCCGGGCGCGTACCGCGAGTACCGCTACCCCAACACCCAGCGGGCCGCCTCCCTCTGGTACCACGACCACGCCCACCACCTGGAGGCGGAGAACGTCTACCGGGGACTGCACGGCACCTACCTCCTGGGCGACGCCGAGGAGTCGGCCCTGCCGCTGCCCCGTGGCCGGTACGACGTGCCGCTGGTCATCCGCGACGCCCGCGTCGAGGCGGACGGCACCCTCACCTACACGCGCCCCGACCTCTGCCCGCACCTGCTGGTCAACGGCAAGGAACGGCCGTACTTCGAGGTCGCCGCCCGCAGGTACCGCTTCCGGCTCTACAACGTCTCCGTCAACCGGCACATCACCCTCCGCCTCGCCGACGGCTCCGCCTTCCAGCAGATCGCCACCGACGGCGGTCTCCTCGAAGCGCCCGTGGAGCGGACCGAGATCACCCTCGCCGGTGCCGAACGCGCCGAGATCGTCGTCGACTTCTCCCGCCACCGGGTCGGCTCCTCCCTCGTCCTGGAGAACACCGCGGCCACCGCCACCGAACGGCCCGAGGTGCTGCGCTTCGACATCGTCCGCACGGCGCTCGACCTCAGCGGCGTCCCCCGCCGGCTGAGCGAACTCCCCCCGGTCCCCACCTCCGGCACCGAGCGCGAGTTCGTGCTCGGCCTCGTGCCCCGGCCGCAGATCAACGGACTGCAGTACGACCCCGAGCGGGTCGACGTGGAGACCGTGGTCGGCAGCACCGAGATCTGGACCATCCGCAACGGCGACGCTCCGATCCCGCCCCCGAACTTCCATATCCACCACAGCTTCCACACCCACCTCGTGCAGTTCCGGGTGCTCGACCGCAACGGCGTGCCCGTGGGCCCCGGTGAGGCGGGACTCAAGGACACCGTCGTCATCGCCCCCGGCGACACCGTACGGATCGCCATGACCTGGGGCGACTACACCGGTCAGTACGTCTACCACTGCCACCAGCTCGGGCACTCCTCGGCCGGACAGATGGGCCGTATCGACGTCAGGAACGCCTGAGCCGCGCGTCGGCACGGGCCCACCCGAAAGGAGAGCCCATGCGGGTTCTGTTCACCCTCTTCCCGGGCGCCGCCCACCTGTACCCGGTCGTTCCGCTCGCCCGAGCCCTGCTCGCGGCCGGACACGAGGTACGGGTCGCGAGCCACCCCGAGCTCACCGACGCCGTCACCGCCGCCGGTCTCGCGGCCGTCGAGATCGGCGACCGCGTCGACGTGCCCGCCCTGGTCGGCGCCTGCGCGAGCGACGACCGGCTCGACCGGATCGCCGAAGCCCTCGACATCGCCCCCGGCGACCCCGGCAACCGCCGCAACGTCATCCGCTACTACATGCTCGCCGGGTTCTCCCTCTACCACCCCGCCCCGCCCGCCGCCGGGAAGGACAGCGGCCCCGGGCGCGGCCCGGCCACCGACGACCTCGTCGCCTTCGCCCGCTCCTGGAAGCCCGACCTCGTCCTCTGGGACCCGCTCGCCTTCGCCGCCCCGATCGCCGCCCGCGCGAGCGGCGCCGCCCACGCGCGGCTGCTCTGGGGCATCGACTACTTCGGCTGGATGCGCTCCGCCGAGAACCGCCGGCGGGCCGCCGCCCTCCCCGGGGGAGACCCGGTCGCCGCCGCCATGCGCCCCGAACTCGACCGCCACGGACTGGAGTTCGACGAGGAGCTGCTCCTCGGCCAGTGGAGCGTCGACCTCATGCCCACCGGGATGCGGATCACCGACGAGGTCCGCTACCAGCCCGTCCGCCGCGTCCCGTACACCGGCGGGGGAGCCGTGCCCGACTGGCTCCACGGCCCCGCCGAACGCCCCCGCGTGGTCCTCACCCTCGGCGTCAGCACCCGCAGGATGTTCGCCGAGGAGGCCGGCTTCCCCATCTCCGAACTCCTGGAGATGGTCGCGGGCCGCGACATCGAACTGGTCGCCACCCTCGACCGCGACCAGCTCGCCTCCGTCCGCAGCATCCCGGAGAACGTCCGCACCATCGACTACGTGCCCCTGGACCAGCTGCTCCCCACCAGCTCCGCCATCGTCCACCACGGCAGCGTCGGCACCTTCGGCATCGCCGCCGCCTACCGGGTCCCCCAGCTCATCGTGCCCGTCGAGGGCGGGGACGGCGTCGTCGTCGCCCAGTACCTGGAGGACCGCGGCGCCGGCCTCTCCATGGGCACGGGCGGCTTCACCGCACCGGAGCTCTGGAAGAACCTCGAACGTCTGCTCGGCGAGGCCTCCTTCCAGACCGCCGCCGACGCCCTGCACGCCGACGGCCTGGCGAGCCCCAGCCCGCTGGACGCCGTGCCCGCGCTGGAAGCCCTCACCGCCCACCACCGCGCCGGGGGGCGGTGAACCCGCCATGCGCTTCACCGAACTGGCCGTCCCCGGCACCTGGCTGGCCGAACCCGACCACCTGCGCGACGACCGCGGCTCCTTCTTCGAGGCGTTGCGCACCGAGGAACTCTCCCGGGCCGTCGGGCGGCCCTTCGCGGTGCGCCAGATCAACTACTCCGTCTCCCGGCGCAACACCCTGCGCGGCATCCACAGCGTCACCGTCCCGCCGGGCCAGGCCAAGTACGTGACCTGTGTGCGCGGTGCCCTGCGGGACATCGCCGTCGACCTGCGCGTCGGATCGCCGCACTTCGGCACGTACACCGTCAACCACCTCACCGCCGAATCCGGGGCCTGCGTCTACGTGCCGGAGGGCGTCGGGCACGGCTTCCTCGCCCTCACCGACGACACCACCATCTGCTACGTGCTCTCCAGCGGCCATGTGCCCGGCACCCAGATCGACATCGACCCGCTCGACCCCGACCTCGCACTGCCGTGGGGCTTCACCGAACCCCCGCTCATCTCACCCAAGGACGCCGCCGCGCCCGGCGCCGTCGAGGCCGCCGCCGCCGGACTGCTCGCGGAGTGGCAGCCCGCCGCCTCCTGAGCACCACCGACCGGACCACGGAACCACCCACCGCAGGAGGACCCATGCGCGTCTTGATGATCGGCACCCCCGTCTCCAGCCACCTCGCGCCGCTGGTCCCGCTGGCCTGGGCACTGCGGGCGGCCGGGCACGAGGTGCTCGTCATCGGCCAGCCGGACATCATGGGGATGGCCGCCGCCGCCGGGCTGAACGCCGTCAGCGTCGGCGAGCGCTTCGAGGTCGAGGAGGTCCTCAGGGAGAACCTCGGCGAGGACGAGCGGCTCATCGACACCCACGCCGAGCCCGAACCCCAGGTGATGGAGGACTACTTCGCCCTCTGGTTCGGCCACCAGAGCGCGAAGCTGCCCGAGTACCTCGAGTTCGCCCGCGCCTTCCGGCCGGACCTGCTCGTCTGCGACCTCCTGGAGTACACCGCCCCGGTGATCGGCGCCCTCCTGGGCGTCCCCGTCGCCCGCCACCGCTGGAGCGTCGACTTCCTCACCGGCTTCGTCCGCCCCCAGGCGCGCGTCGCGCTCCTCGACACCTGCCGTGCGCTCGGCCTCGACGCACTGCCCGACCCGACGCTCGTCCTCGACCCCTGCCCGCCGTCCCTCCAGCTCCCGGACGCCGAGCCCGGCACCCCGATCCGGGCCGTCCCCTTCAACGGCAACGGACAGGTCCCCGAGTGGCGGCGCCGCGAATGGGGCACCGGCCGAACGCGCCGCCGGGTCGCCGTCTCGCTCGGCCTGCGCACCCTCACCCTCGGCGGGGTCCCGCACGTCCGCCGCATCCTCCAGGCGTTCGACGGCCTCGACGACACCGAGGCGATCGCCACCGTCGAGCCCGAGTACCGCGAGGCCATCGGCCCGCTGCCGGACCACGTCCGGCTCATCGACCCCACCCCGCTCCATCTGCTCTTCGGCTCCTGCGACGCGGTCGTCCACCACGGCGGCGCGGGCACCACCATGACCTCCATCGCCCACGGCCTGCCCCAACTGGTCCTGCCGCAGCTGGCGGACATGTTCGCCACCGGGGAACGGCTCGCCGCCCGCGGCGCCGCCGTCACCCTCGCCGAAGCGGCCCGCCAGGACGATCCCGAGGAGCTGCACAAGGCCCTCGACCGCATCCTGCGCGAGCCCGCGCACACGGCCGCGGCCCGTGAGCTGCGGGCGGAGATGGAGGACATGCCCAGCCCCGCCCGCGTCGTCCAGGACCTGGAGCGACGGGTGCGGGACACGCGGCCGGTGTGAGCCGCGTTCGAGGCCGACTCCAGCAGACCGGCGCAGGATCGTGGTCCGAGCCGGCGGAAGAGGACGCCACCCCCATGAGAGGAACTCCGATGAAGGCTCTGGTGCTGTCGGGCGGTTCCGGCACCCGGCTGCGACCGTTCAGCTACTCCATGCCGAAACAGCTCATCCCCATCATCAACAAACCGGTGCTCGAACACGTCCTGGAGAACGTCCGGGCGCTCGGCATCGTCGACGTCGGCGTCATCGTCGGCGACCGGGGACCGCAGATCGCCGCCGTCATCGGCGACGGCTCCCGGCTGGGCCTGGACATCACGTACATCCCCCAGGACGCCCCCCGCGGCCTCGCCCACACCGTGGCCATCGCCCGGGACTTCCTCGGCGAGGACGACTTCCTCATGTACCTCGGCGACAACATGCTGCCCGACGGCATCGAGGAGATCGCCGCGGACTTCGCCACCGCACGCCCCGCGGCGCAGCTCCTCGTCCACAAGGTCGCCGACCCCCGCGCGTTCGGCGTCGCCGAGATCGGCCCCGACGGCGCGGTGGAACGGCTCGTGGAGAAGCCCGCCGTCCCCCGCAGCGACCTCGCCCTCATCGGCGTGTACTTCTTCACCCCCGCCATCCACGAGGCCGTCGCCGCCATCGCACCCAGCGCACGGGGCGAGCTGGAGATCACCGACGCCGTCCAGTGGCTGGTCGAGCGGGGCGCCGCCGTCAGGGCGAGCCGCTACGAGGGCTACTGGAAGGACACCGGCCGCGTCGAGGACGTCCTCGAATGCAACCGCCGGATGCTCGACGGACTCGACGGCCGGGTCGACGGCGAGGTCGACGCCACCAGCACCCTCACCGGCGCCGTGATCGTCGAGGCGGGCGCGCGGATCACCGGCTCCCACGTCGTCGGACCGGCCCTCATCGGCGCCGGCACCCTCGTCGAGAACAGCCACGTCGGCCCGCACACCACCATCGGCCGGGACTGCGTCCTGAGCGACACCCGGCTGGCGTACTCCATCACGCTCGACGGGGCCACGGTCCGCGGTGTCAGCGGCCTCCACGGCTCGCTCATCGGACGCTCCGCCACCGTCGGCCCGGCCGGGGCGACCGGGCGGCAGCGGCTCGTCGTCGGCGATCACACCCACGTGGAGGTGGCGGCATGAGGCTCCTGGTCACCGGCGGCGCCGGATTCATCGGTTCGCACTACGTCCGGACCCTCCTCGACGGAGGATACGAGGGGTACGAGGACGCCCACGTCACCGTGCTCGACATCCTCACCTACGCGGGCAACCGGGACAGCCTGCCCGCCGACCACCCCCGGCTCGACTTCGTCCGGGGCGACATCCGCGACCTGCCGCTCCTCATGGACCTGCTCCCCGGACACGACGCCGTCGTCCACTTCGCGGCCGAGTCCCACGTCGACCGGTCCCTGGAGTCCGCCGCCGACTTCGTCCACACCAACGTCCTGGGCACCCAGACCCTCCTGGAGGCCTGCCTGCGCACCGGAGTCCCCAGGGTCGTCCACATCTCCACCGACGAGGTGTACGGCTCCATCACCGAAGGCTCCTGGACCGAGGACTGGCCCCTGCTGCCCAACACCCCCTACGCGGCCTCCAAGGCGGCCGCCGAGATGATCGCCCGCTCCTACTGGCGCACCCACGGCCTCAACCTCTCGGTGACCCGCTGCTCCAACAACTACGGCCCCTACCAGCACCCCGAGAAACTCATCCCGCTCTTCGTCACCAACCTCCTCGAAGGCAGGCCCGTGCCGCTCTACGGCGACGGCCGCAACGTGCGGGAATGGCTGCACGTCGACGACCACTGCCGGGCCGTCCAGCTGGTCCTCACCCGGGGCAGGGCCGGCGAGGTCTACAACATCGGCGGCGGCAACGAGCAGACCAACATCGAGATCACCGAACGACTCCTGGACCTCTGCGACGCCGACGCCTCCCTGATCCGCTGGGTCGCCGACCGCAAGGGCCACGACCTGCGCTACTCCATCGACGAGACCAAGATCCGCGAAGAGCTCGGCTACACCCCGCGCACCCCCTTCGACCGCGGACTCGCCGAGACCGTCGCCTGGTACCGGGACCACCCCGACTGGTGGAAGGCGGCCAAGCACACCGAGGACGGCACCGGGTGAACGTCGTCCTCCTCGGCGCCGGCGGCTTCCTCGGCGCCCACCTGCACCGCGGCCTCAGCGACGCGGGCCACCGGGTGGTGTCCTTCGCCGGCACCGGCGCCGGCGGACTCGACCTCGCCTCGGCGGCCCCCGGGCGGATCGCCGTCGCCGTCGCCGACGCCCTCGGCGACCCCGACGGGACCGACCACGGCGCCGTCGTCAACGCCGCGGGCCGCGCCTGGAACACCGACGAGGCGGGCATGCGCGCGGGGAACGCCGAACTCCCCGCGCGGGTCGTCCGGGCACTCGCCCTCCTCGCCCGCCCGCCCCGGCTCGTCCAGCTCGGCACGGTCCACGAGTACGGCGCCGGCACCAGCGGCACACCGACCCCGGAGACCAGCCCGCCCGCCCCGGTCACCCCGTACGGGCGCACCAAGCTCCTCGGCACCGAGGCGGTGCTCGCCGCCGCAGTGACCGGCCGGGTCTCCGGCACGGTGCTGCGGATCGCCAACGTGGCGGGGCCCGGCGCCCCCACGGGCAGCCTGCTCGGCTCGGTGGCCGCCCGGCTGACCGCCGTCGCCCACGCCCTCGACACGGCCCCGGACGGCGGAGCCGGCCGGACCCCGGTCGAGCTGCGACTGCCGCCGCTCCGGGCCTGGCGCGACTTCGTGGACGTACGCGATGTCACCGACGCCGTCCTGCGGACCCTCACCGCCCCGCTCGACCGGGTCTCCGGCCGTGTGATCAACATCGGCGGCGGGGCGGCCGTCCACACCCGGGAGCTCGTCCAGCGG
The DNA here is from genome assembly GCF_042795405.1 of Streptomyces sp. NPDC056480. Taxonomy (NCBI): domain Bacteria; kingdom Bacillati; phylum Actinomycetota; class Actinomycetes; order Kitasatosporales; family Streptomycetaceae; genus Streptomyces; species Streptomyces sp. NPDC056480. The sequence goes on from NZ_JBHTSA010000020.1 coordinate 11,847, forward strand.
CTCGTCGACCTCAGCGGGCTCCCCGTCAGGACCGTCGAGGAGACCGTGCCCGGAGCGCCGGCCCGGCACGACACGGAGTGGCAGCAGCTCGACATCACCCGTGCCGCCGAGCTGCTCGGCTGGCACCCCGGCCACTCCCTCGACCACGCGCTGCGGGACCTCCTCGCGGCCTCATCCGCCGGCAACGGCACGGCAGGAAGGACAACGCGATGAGCGACCACCGGGCGCTTGTGCTCGACGAGGTGCGCAAGTACCACCAGGAGCAGGAGCAGCAGGCCGACCGGGGCTTCGAGCCCGGCGTCACCGAGATCTGGCCGTCCGGAGCGGTCCTCGACGAGGAGGACCGGCTCGCGCTCGTCGAGGCCGCGCTGGAGATGCGGATCGCCGCGGGCCGCAGCTCACGCAAGTTCGAGTCCGCCTTCGCCCGCCGGCTCGGCCGCCGCAAGGCCCACCTGACCAACTCCGGCTCCTCGGCGAACCTGCTCGCCGTGTCCGCCCTCACCTCCCCGCACCTGGAGGACCGCCGGCTGCGGCCCGGCGACGAGGTGATCACCGTCGCCGCAGGATTCCCCACGACCGTGAACCCGATCCTCCAGAACGGTCTCGTACCGGTCTTCGTCGACGTCGACCTCGGCACCTACAACACCACCGCCGACCGGGTCGCCGCGGCCATCGGACCCAAGACCCGGGCGATCATCATCGCGCACGCCCTCGGCAACCCCTTCGAGGTCGCCGAGATCACCCAACTCGCCGAGGAGCACGAGCTCTTCCTCATCGAGGACAACTGCGACGCCGTCGGATCCCTCTACGACGGCAAGCTCACCGGCACCTTCGGCGACCTCACCACCGTCAGCTTCTACCCGGCCCACCACCTCACGATGGGCGAGGGCGGCTGCGTCCTCACCTCGAACCTCGCGCTCGCCCGCATCGTGGAGTCGCTGCGCGACTGGGGCCGGGACTGCTGGTGCGAGCCCGGTGAGAACGACAAGTGCCTCAAGCGCTTCCAGTACCAGATGGGCACCCTGCCGGCCGGGTACGACCACAAGTACATCTTCTCGCACGTCGGTTACAACCTGAAGGCGACGGACATCCAGGCCGCCCTCGGCCTCACCCAGCTCGCCAAGCTCGACGCCTTCATCGACGCGCGCAAGCGGAACTGGCGCAGGCTGCACGAAGGGCTCGCCGGCGTCCCCCATCTGCTGCTGCCCAGCGCCACCCCGCGCAGCGATCCCAGCTGGTTCGGCTTCGCCCTCACCGTCGACGTCGAAGCCCCCTTCACCCGCGCCGAGTTCGTGGACTTCCTCGAAGGCCGACGCATCGGCACCCGACGGCTCTTCGCCGGCAACCTCACCCGCCACCCGGCCTACATCGACCAGCCGCACCGGGTCGTCGGCTCCCTCGTCAACAGCGACGTCATCACCGACCAGACCTTCTGGATCGGGGTCTACCCGGGGCTGACCGACGAGATGATCGACTACGTGGTGGGCTCCGTCAAGGAGTTCGTGGAGGCCCGCGGATGAGCCGGGCCACCCCGACACGCCCCCCGCGCACCCTCCTCGACGGCGCTCCCCTGACCTCCCGCGAGGACACGGACATCGCCGCCCGGCTGGCCCGCTCGGCCCGCGAGCGCGTCAGCCGGGCCCCCGGCCCCCGCGACATCGCCGGCTGGCTCGCCGAGCGCGCCGAGGCCACCGTCTTCGGGGTCGAGCGGATCCCCTTCAGCGCCCTCGACGGCTGGTCGTTCGACCCGGACACCGGCGACCTCGGACACCACAGCGGCAGGTTCTTCACCGTCCAGGGCATGCACGTCACCCATCAGGACGGGCCGTTCCCCGAGTGGCGCCAGCCCATCATCAGCCAGCCCGAGGTCGGGATCCTCGGCATCGTCGTCAAGGAGTTCGGCGGCGTCCTGCACTTCCTCCTGCAGGCCAAGATGGAACCCGGCAACCGCAACCTGCTCCAGCTCTCGCCCACCGTCCAGGCCACCCGCAGCAACTACACCAAGGTGCACCGCGGCGCCGACGTGAAGTACATCGACCACTTCGTCCGCCCCGGCCGCGGCCGCGTCCTCGCCGACGTGCTCCAGTCCGAACACGGCTCGTGGTTCCTGCGCAAGTCCAACCGCAACATGATCGTGGAGGCCGTCGACGACGTACCCCTCCTCGACGACTTCTGCTGGCTGACCCTCGGTCAGATAGACGCGCTCCTGCACGAGTCCAACACGGTCAACATGGACGCCCGGACCGTCCTGTCCTGTCTGCCGCACGGCGGCGACCCCCGCGCCCTGCACTCCGACGTCGAGCTGCTGTCCTGGTTCACCGCCGAACGCTCCCGGCACGAGGTCCACACCCGGCGCATCCCGCTCGCCGAGACCTCCGGCTGGCACCGCGGCGCCTACTCCATCGACCACGAGGACGGCCGGTACTTCCGGGTCGTCGCCGTCGACGTACGGGCCGGGAACCGCGAGGTGACCCGCTGGAGCCAGCCCCTCTTCGAGCCCGTCGCCACCGGCGTCACCGCCTTCCTCGTCCGCGAGGCCGGCGGCGTCCGCCACGTCCTCGCCCACGCCCGCGTCGAGGGCGGCTTCCTCGACACCGTCGAACTCGGCCCCACCGTCCAGTACACCCCCGACAACCACGCCCACCTCACCGGCGCCGACCGGCCTCCCTTCCTCGACGCGATCCTCGCGGCCGCCCCCGAACGCATCCGCTACGAGGCGGTCCACTCCGAGGAGGGCGGGCGATTCCTCAACGCCGAGAGCCGCTACCTCCTCGTCGACGCCGACGACACCACCCTCGCCGCCGAGCCGCCGCCCGGCTTCCGCTGGGTCTCCGAGGGCCAGCTCACCTCCCTCGTCCGGCACGGCCACTACGTCAACGTCCAGGCCCGCACCCTGCTCGCCTGTCTGCACGCCACCCGGGAGCCGCGATGAGCGGGCCGCTCCGGCTCGGCCTCCTCGGCTGCGCCGACATCGCCGTCCGCAGGATGCTGCCCGCCGTCGCCGCCCACCCCGACCTGGAGATCGCGGTGATCGGCAGCCGCGACCCGGATCGCGCCAAGGCCGTCGCCGAGCGCTTCGGCGGCCGGCCGACGGCCGGGTACGACGCCGTGCTCGCCGCCGAGGACGTCGACCTCGTCTACGCCCCCGTCCCGGCCGCCCTCCACGAGACCTGGGTCGCCGCGGCCCTCGACGCGGGCAAGCACGTCCTGGCCGAGAAGCCGCTGACGCTCGACGCCGAGCACACCCGTCGGCTGCTCGACCGCGCGGCCGACCGGGGGCTCGCCCTCGTCGAGAACGTCCTCTTCGTCCACCACCCCCAGCACGAGGCGGTACGACGCCTCGTCGCCGACGGAGCCATCGGCGAACTCCGCTCCCTGCACGCCACGTTCACCGTCCCCGAGCCGTCCGACGACGACATCAGGCACCGGCCGGAACTCGGTGGCGGCGCCCTGTGGGACGTCGGCGTCTACCCGCTCCGCGCCGCCCTCCACCTCCTCGGACCCCGGCTCACCGTCGCCGGTGCCACACTCACCTCCGGAACCGGACGCCGGGTCGACACCGCGGGCGCCGCCCTGCTGCGCACCCCCGAAGGCGTCACCGCCCAGCTCACCTTCGGCATGGCCCACGCCTACCGCGCCCGCTACGAACTCCACGGCAGTACGGGCCGGATCACCGTCGACCGCGCCTACACCCCACCCGCCGACCTCGCCCCGCGCGTCCGGCTGTACGGCCCCGACGGCGGCCGCGACATCCCCCTCGCCCCGGCCGACCAGGTCGAACGCGCCCTCACCGCGCTCGTCACCGCCGTCCGCGCCCGGTCCGCCCCCGACCCGGCCGTCCTGCGCCAGGCCGAACTCCTCGGCGAGCTCCGGCGTTACGCCCGCCCGCCGGGCTCGACGACTACCGGTCCCGCCCGGCCCGGCTTGGCTCGATCCGACCCCGACCTGAGCCGATCTGAGACGACCTGACCCGATCAGAGACGACCGGACCTGGCCTGGCCTGGCCTGGCCTGGCCTGGCCTGACCTGAGCCGAGCCGACGCCGGCCGACCTGTCCCTTCCCGGGAGGGGTCGGATCCGAGCCGAGCCCATCCGAGCCGAGCCCATCCGAGCCGATCCGAGCCCATCCGGCCCGGCCCGAACGAGAGGCCCCGACCCACCACCCGCATCCGGGCGGAGCCGTACGCACGCACCTCCCCGCACAGCGGCAACCGGCCGAGCGCCGGCCGCGGAAACGAGTCGACGATGCCCCCAGTCAGCCTGCGCACCCCCGCGCACGGTCACAGCCGCATCCTCGGGGTCGGCGGTCACCGGCCGCGACGGGTGGTCGGCAACGCCGAGATCTGCACGCGGATCGACTCCACCGAGGAGTGGATCGAGACCCGGAGCGGCATCCGCGAACGCCGGTTCGCCGAGCCCGACGAGACCCTGCCCGTGATGGCCGTCTCCGCCGCGGGCAAGGCACTCGCCCATGCCGGCGTGCCGGCCGCCGAGATCGACCTCGTCCTCCTCGCGAGCATGTCCAACCTCCTCCAGACCCCGCCGCTCGCCGTCCGGGTCGCCCACGAGCTCGGCGCCCACCGCGCCGCCGGAATCGACCTGTCCGCCGCCTGCGCCGGCTTCTGCCACGCCCTCGCCGTCGCCTCGGACGCGGTCTCCGCCGGCAGCGCCCGGCACGTCCTGGTCATCGGCGCCGAGCGGATGACGGACATCGTCGACCCGGAGGACCGTACGATCTCCTTCCTCTTCGCCGACGGCGCCGGAGCCGTCGCCGTCGGCCCCTCCGACACCCCCGGCATCGGACCTGTCGTCCGGCGGGCGGACGGCGCCCACGCCCACGCGCTGCGCATGACAGCGGGCTGGGACGCGTTCGCCGAGGCCCCGGGGGAGACCGGCCGTCCCTGGATGCGGATGGACGGGCGGCGGGTGTTCCGCTGGGCCATGGAGGAGGTCGCCCCCGAGGCGGCCCGCGCCCTGGACCTCGCCGGTGTCGCTCCCGCCGACCTCGGGGCCTTCGTCCCGCACCAGGCCAATCTGCGGATGATCGAGCTGATGGCCGAGCGCCTGGGCCTCACCGGGCGCACCGCCGTCGCCCGGGACGTGGTGCGGACCGGCAACACCTCCGCCGCCTCCGTACCCCTCGCCCTCGACGCCCTGCTCGAACGGGGCGAGGCGCGCAGCGGCGAACCGGCCCTGCTCCTCGGCTTCGGCGCCGGACTCAACTTCGCCGGACAGGTGGTGCTGCTGCCGTGACCAGCCGAAGCCCCCACGCCCTGACCGCACCCGGTCGCGAAGCCGCACACGGTCCTGACAGCGGACCCGCTCGCGAAGCCGTACACGGTCCTGACAGCGGACCCGCTCGCGAAGCCGCACACGGTCCTGACAGCGGACCCGCTCGCGACGTCACCGCCGGGGTCGACCCCGCCGACTTCCGCGCCGCGATGGCGCGGTTCGCCGCCGGCGTGGTCGTGGTGACCACCCGGGCCGCCGACGGCAGCCCCCGCGGCTTCACCGCCACCTCGTTCTGCTCGCTCTCGCTCGACCCGCCGCTCGTCCTCGTCTGTCTCGCCCACTCCTCCTCGTCCTTCCCGGACTTCGACGCGTGCGAGGAGTTCGCGGTGAGCATCCTGCGCCGGGAGGACGAGGCCGTCGCCCGGCTCTTCGCGACCTCCGGCGCCGACCGGTTCCCCGACGGGGAACAGGCCCACACGCCTTCGCTGCTGCCGGTGGTGGGCGGGGCGATCGGTCAGCTGGACTGCACGCTCCACGCCCGCCACCGCGCGGGCGACCACACCATCATGATCGGGCGGGTGGACGACGTCCGGCTCGGCCCCGGCGAGCCCCTCGTCTACTACGACAGGGCCTTCGGCACGCTCGCGCAGAGCCCGCACCGGGCCCCGTGACGGGGGCGCGGGCGGGCCACCCCCGGCCGCCCCGCCCGCGCCCCACCACGCCGTCCCCGCCACGCCGTCCCCGCCACGGCCCGCGTCAGGCCGTGAGCTCCGTGTCCGGGAAGCGGACCTCGACCGTCATGCCCTCGCCGAGCCCGGTCTCCACCCGCAGCGTGCCGTCGTGCGCCTGCACCACCGCCTGCACGATGGACATGCCGAGGCCGCTGCCGCCGGTCCTGCGGGCCCGGTCGGGGTCAGCCCGGAAGAAGCGGTCGAAGATGCGCGCCGCGTCCTCGGGCCGCATCCCGGGACCGTCGTCCCGGACCCGGAGCAGTACGGCCTGGTCCTCGCGGGTCACCTCCACCGTGACCGGGGCCTCGGGCGGGGTGTGCACGGAGACGTTGCTGAGCAGATTCGCCACGAGCCGTCGGAGCAGCCCCTCGTCGCCCAGGACGGGCACTCGCTCGTCCTCCACCTTGAGGGCCCCCGCCTCCGTCACCGGCCGCCCCGGCTGGACCGCCAGCAGGTCCACAGCAGCCTCCCGCGCGAGCAGGGCGAGATCCACCGGCCGCCGCTGCGGCTGCGGCTGCTGCTCCAGGCGCGCCAGCGCGAGCAGCTCCTCCACCAGTCGGTTCATCCGGTCGGCCTCCGAGGCGATCCGGCCGATGGCCCGCTCCTGCTCCTCGGGGCCGAGCATGCCCTTGTCGAACAGCTGGGCGTAGCCGCGGATGGTGGCCAGCGGGGTCCGCAGCTCGTGCGAGGCGTCGGCGGCGAACCGCTTCACCTGCTCCGACGCCTCCTCCCGGCAGCGGAAGGCCGTCTCGACCTGCTGGAGCATGGAGTTGAGCGCCGTGCGCAGCTCGGCGACCTCGCTGCTGCCGCCGGCGGTCGAGATCCGGCTTCCGAGATGGCCCGCCGCGATCGCCGAGGCCGTCTGCACCATGTCCTCCAGCGGGCGCAGCCGGCGGCGGGCGGCCCGCTGCGTGAGCAGTGCGAGCAGGGTCAACAGGGCTGCGCTCACCAGGAGTTCGAGGAGGAAGAGCTTCTTCACCGTGGCCATCATTCCGGCCATCGGGGCGGTGCTGAGGAGGATGCCGCCCCCGGTCACCCGCTGGGCGCCCACCCGGTAGACCTCCCCGTCCAGCCGTACGGAGGCTCCCTCGCCCCGGTCCGCGAGCGCGACCGGGGCGACGGAGGCGGCCAGGGCGTCGGCGTTCCGCCGGGGCCCGTCCGACTCCCGTACACAGGAACGGACGACCCGGCCGCCGGAGTCGAGCAGCGCGTACGGTGCGGAGCGGTGCAGGACCACGGAGGGCACGGCGGCGCAGGGGTCGGGAGAGGCGGAGGTCCGCACGTTCCGGACCTCCTGGACGTCCTGGCGCAGGGTGTCGTCGAGCTGCCCGATCAGGATGGTCCACACCCCGACGAGCGAGGCGGCCATGGCGAGGAGCAGGCCGAGGGCGAGCAGGGCCACGTTGACGAGGGTCAGGCTGCCCCGTAGCGAACGCGGCCTGCGTGAGGCCGACTTCACCGGAGAGGCCGGGCCCGCGGCGAGCGGCGTGGCCGCGACGGGCTCCGTCGCCTTCACGGCCCCGTTCATCCCGTCGCCGCCCGCAGCCCGTACCCCACGCCGCGCCGCGTCACGATGAGGGGCGCGCCGAACCGGTCCAGCTTCCGGCGCAGATAACTGATGTACGTCTCCACCACGGTCGACTCCACGGCCGAGTCGTAGCTCCAGACGTGACGCAGGATCTGCTCCTTGGTGACCACGCGGTCCGCGTTGCGCATCAGGTAGCGCAGCAGGTTGTACTCGGTCGGGGTGAGGTCCACGGGCCGGCCCGCCCGTCGCACGGTGAAGGTCGCCTCGTCCAGTTCGACGTCGAGGTGCCGGAGCACGTCCCGGGGAGCCCGCTCCTCGCTGCTCCGCCGGGTGCGGCGCAGCACCGAGCGGACCCGGGCCACCACCTCGTCCACGTTGAACGGCTTGGTGATGTAGTCGTCGCCGCCGAGCGCGAGCCCGCTCACGATGTCCTGCGGCGCGTCCCGCGCGGTGAGGAAGATGATCGCGGTGTCCCAGGACTTCTCCCGCTCGCCCCGCAGCCGGCGGCACACCGTCCAGCCGTTGCCGTCGGGGAGCATCACGTCGAGCAGGATCAGATCGGGGCGGTGACGCTCCGCCAACTCCAGCGCCTGGCTGCCCGATTCGGCGAAGAGTACGGACAGACCGTGGAACTTGAGCGTGATGCCCAGTACATCGGCGATGCCGGGCTCGTCCTCCACGATGAGCACCGTGGCGGGTCTGCTGGTGTCGAGGTCCATGCACCCAGTATCGGGCCGCCCCGTCGCGTCCTTCTGGGGAAACGGCTGACGGCTGGTTGAGAGTTCCCTGTGAGAACCCGGGGAGACTCCAGGAGCTTCTGGTCCCCCCGTCCGCCGCCGCTCAGGCTGATCAACAGATCGAAGAGCGAACCGAGTTCGACCGGACGAGGAGTGATGGACGTGGGGACGTGGGCCCGATGGTGCTTCCGGCACAAGTGGGTGGTGATCGCGCTGTGGGTCGTCGTGCTGGTGGGCACGATCGGCGCGAGCAGCTCGCTCGGTGACAAGTACGCCAATGTGTTCGACCTGCCGGGGACGGATTCCTCCAAGGCGATCTCGCTGATGCAGGAGGCCTTCCCCGAGCAGGCCGGCGAGACCGACACCGTCGTCTGGCGGGTCGACGAGGGCAGCGTCCGTGACGACGAGGTCCGGGCGAAGATGGCCGCCGCCCTGGAGAAGGTCGCCGCGCAGCCGGACGTCGGCTCGGTCGCGAGCCCCTACGGCGAGGCCGGTGCCGCGCAGATCAGCGAGGACGGCCGCACCGCCTACGCGAGCGTCACCTTCACCAAGCAGGGCAACGAGCTCGAGATCGAGCAGATGAAGGCCCTCATCGAGACGGCCAGGGCCCCGGCCGGCGACGGGCTCGCGGTCGAGGTCGGCGGCGCCACCGTGGCGCTCGCCGAAGCGCCCCCGGCCCACCTCAGCGAGATCGTCGGCGTCCTCGCCGCCGCCGTCGTCCTCTTCCTCGCCTTCGGCTCCCTCTTCGGCATGCTCCTGCCGATCATCACGACCCTGTTCGCGGTCGGCACCGCCTCCGCCACCATCGCCCTGCTCAGCCGGGTGACGACGGTGCCCGAGGTGTCGACCTGGCTCGCGATGCTCGTCGGTCTCGGCGTCGGCATCGACTACGCCCTCTTCATCGTGACCCGCCACCGCAAGGGCATCCTCGCGGGCAAGGCTCCGGAGGAAGCGGCCGTCACCGCCGTCAACACCTCCGGCAGGGCCGTCATCTTCGCCGGCGGCACGGTCTGCATCGCGCTCCTCGGCATGTTCGCCCTGCGCATGAGCTTCCTCAACGGCGTCACGATCTCGGCGGCCCTCACCGTCGTCATCACCGTCATCGCCTCCATCACCGTCCTCCCCGCGATGCTGGGCGTCCTCGGCATGCGCGTCCTCAGCCGCCGCCAGCGCCGCCGGCTCGCCGCCGACGGCCCGCAGGCCGAGAACGAGGCCCGGCTCACCGCCCGCTGGTCGCTGTACGTGGAGAAGCACCCGCGCGTCCTCGCCGTCGCCGCCTTCGCGGCCATGCTGGTGATCGCCGTGCCCGCCCTCTCGCTCCGCCTCGGCACCTCCGACCAGGGCAACAACCCGGAGACCAGCACCACCCGCCAGGCGTACGACCTGCTCGCCGAGGGCTTCGGCCCCGGCTTCAACGGTCCGCTCCAGGTCGTGGCCGAGGTGCCCGGCCCCGAGGACCGGACGGCCCTGGACGGACTGGTCGAGCGGCTGCGGAGCACCGAGGGCGTGGCCCAGGTGGTCCCCGTCCCGACGGGGGCGACCTCCAAGGTCGCCATCGTGCAGGTCGTGCCCACCACCAACCCGCAGTCCGAGGAGACCTCGGAGCTGATCGACCGGATCCGCGAGGACGTCGTGCCCGCCGCGGAACAGGGCAGTGCCCTGCGCGCGTACGTCGGCGGCGGGACCGCCCTCGGCGAGGACTTCGCCGACACCCTCGCCGGCAAGCTGCCCGGCTTCATCGGCGCCATCGTCGCCCTGGGCTTCCTGCTCCTGCTGATCGCCTTCCGCAGCATCGTGGTCCCGCTCACGGCGGCCGTCATGAACCTGATCGCCGCCGCGGCCTCCTTCGGCGTGGTGGTGGCGATCTTCCAGTGGGGCTGGGGCGGTGAGTTCCTCGCCGCCGGACGGCCGGGACCGATCGAGGCGTTCCTCCCGGTCATCATGCTGTCCCTGCTCTTCGGCCTCTCGATGGACTACCAGGTCTTCCTGGTCAGCCGGATGCACGAGGAATGGGTCCACACCCGCGACAACGCGCGCGCGGTGCGGGTCGGCCTCGCCGAGTCCAGCCGGGTGATCAACGCCGCCGGCGTGATCATGATCTGCGTCTTCAGCGCCTTCATGCTGAGCGGACAGCGGGCCACCGCCATGTTCGGCCTCGGCCTGGCCGGAGCGGTCGCCCTGGACGCCTTCATCCTGCGGACCGTGCTCGTGCCGGCCCTGATGCACCTGTTCGGCGCCTCCAACTGGTGGCTGCCGGGCTGGCTCGAGAAGCGGCTGCCGCACTTCGCCGTCGAGCCGCCGGAGGAGAGCGAGTCCGGCCACGACGGACTCGTCGTCCACGGATTCGTCCACACGGCGGACGGCTCCCCGGTCGAGGGGGCCGCGATCACCCTCCTCGCGAGCGACGGCGGCCAGGCCGACCGGGTGCTCTCCCACGTGGACGGCGGCTACGTCCTGACCGCTCCCGAGCAGGGCCTGTACGTGGTGTCGGTCGAGGCGCACGACCACACCCCGCACACGGTGGACGTCTCCGTCGGTGCCGTGGCCGTCCAGCGCGATCTGCGGCTCGCCCCGGCGGACACCCGGGCGCACTGACCGCGGCCCGCGGCCCCCGGGGGCCGCGGGCCCCCGCGAACGACCCCCTCCGCAATCCCCCGCCGGAGGGGGTCCTCGCACGTCCGGACCGCCGTGGCACCCCCTCCGGACCTCGCACGGACCCGGGCCGGGCCTGGCACGGGACCCGGGCCGGGCCTGGCGCCGGACCCCGCACCGGACCTGCGCGGACCCCGCACAGCACCCCCTCCGGGCCGCCAATGGGCCAGGCCAATGACGTTTTCCACAGGGGTGGTACGGCCGCCGGGCTGCGCGTACGGTGCCAGTCATGAAGATCCTCATCAGCGCCGACATGGAGGGCGCGACCGGTGTGACCTGGCCCGCCGACGTGCTGCCCGGCACGCCCGAGTGGGAGCGGTGCCGCGCGATGTTCACCTCCGACGTGAACGCCGCCGTGCTCGGCTTCTTCGACGGCGGCGCCGACGAGGTCCTCATCAACGAAGCGCACTGGTCCATGCGGAACCTGCTCCTGGAGCGGCTCGACGACCGCGCCGAGATGATCACCGGCCGGCACAAGACCCTCTCGATGGTCGAGGGCGTCCAGCACGGGGACGTCGACGGCATCGCCTTCGTCGGCTACCACACCGGCGCCGGCACCGAGGGCGTCCTCGCCCACACCTACCTCGCCAACTCGATCACCGGCGTCTGGCTCAACGGCGAGCGGGCCAGCGAGGGCCTGCTCAACGCCCATGTGGTCGCGGAGTACGGCGTGCCCGTCGTCCTCGTCACCGGCGACGACCTGACCTGCGAGGACGCCCTCGGCTACGCGCCGGAGGCACCCAAGGTCGCCGTCAAGGACTACGTCTCGCGGTACGCCGCGGTGTGCCGGACCCCGGCCAGAACCGCCGGCGACATCCGGGCGGCGGCGAAGACCGGCGCCGCGCTCGCCGTCCGCCACGAGCCGGTCCACGGCGGCCCCTTCACCGTGGAGCTGGAGTTCGACGCCGAGCATCTGGGCGCGGCCGCCACGGTGGTTCCCGGCGTGGCGCGCGGCGCGGAGCGGCGCGTCGCGTACACCAGCGAGACGATGTACGAGGCAATCCGCACATTCAAAGCGGTCACGACGATCGTCTCGGCCGCGGTGGAGGAGCAGTATGGCTGAGGAGGTCCGGGGCCCGGACACGACAGCGCTCGACGAGGTGGTCACCTTCACCTCCGAGCTCATCCGCATCGACACGACCAACCGGGGCGGCGGCGACTGCCGTGAACGGCCCGCCGCGGAGTACGTCGCCGAGCGGCTCGCCGCCGCCGGCATCGAACCCACCCTCCTGGAGCGGACACCCGGCCGTACCAACGTGGTGGCGCGCATCCCCGGCACCGACCCCTCGGCCGAGGCCCTCCTCGTCCACGGCCATCTGGACGTCGTCCCCGCCGACCCCGCCGAGTGGACCACCCACCCCTTCTCCGGCGAGATCCGCGACGGGGTCGTCTGGGGCCGCGGCGCCGTCGACATGAAGAACATGGACGCGATGGTCCTGGCCGTCGTCCGCTCCTGGGCCCGGCAGGGCATCAGGCCGCGCCGCGACATCGTCCTCGCCTACACCGCCGACGAGGAGGCGAGCGCCGAGGACGGCTCCGGCTTCCTCGCCGACCGCCACGCCGCCCTCTTCGAGGGCTGCACCGAGGGCATCAGCGAGTCGGGGGCCTTCAGCTTCCACCCGCAGCCCGGCACCACCCTCTACCCGATCGCCGCGGGGGAGCGGGGCACCGCCTGGCTCAAGCTCACCGCGAACGGCCGCGCGGGCCACGGCTCCAAGGTCAACACGGCCAACGCCGTCACCCGCCTCGCCGACGCCGTCGCCCGGATCGGCTCGCACACCTGGCCCGTCCGGCTCACCGCCACCGTCCGCGCCGCCCTCGCCGAACTCTCCGCGCTGTACGCCCTCGACATCGACACCCACGCGCCCGACCTCGACGTGGACCTCCTCCTCGACAAGCTCGGCCCCGCCGCCGCCCTCGTCGCGCCGACCGTCCGCAACAGCAGCAACCCGACGATCCTCGACGCCGGCTACAAGGTCAACGTCATCCCGGGCCAGGCCGTCGCCTACATCGACGGACGGACCCTGCCGGGCACCGAGGAGGAGTTCGCCGCGACCATGGACGAGCTGACCGGCCCGCACGTGGAGTGGGAGTTCCACCACCGCGAGGTCGCCCTCGAAGCCCCCGTCGACTCGCCGACCTTCGCCAAGCTGCGGGCCGCCGTCGAGCGCTTCGACCCGGACGGGCACGTCGTGCCGTTCACCATGTCCGGCGGCACCGACGCCAAACAGTTCTCCCGGCTCGGCATCACCGGCTACGGCTTCTCGCCGCTCCGGCTGCCCCCGGACCTCGACTACGGGGCCCTCTTCCACGGCGTCGACGAACGGGTCCCCGTGGACGCCCTGCACTTCGGCGTCCGCGTGCTCGACCATTACCTGAAGTCGGCGTAGGGCCGTCATCGTTCGCGTAACACCGTGACAGGGGGAGCTGGGATGAAGACGATCGCCGCCCACGGCAGCTGGCCGTCGCCCGTCGACGCGGCGCTCGCCGCCGCCCACGACGGGCGGCCCGAGTACCCCGGCGTCGTCGGCGACGAGCTGTGGTGGACCGCGCCGCGCCCCGCCGAGGGAGGCAGGCGCGCCCTCGTGCGACGGCGCGCCGACGGCACCGAGGAGAGCCTGCTGCCCTCCCCGTGGAACGTCCGCAGCCGGGTGATCGAGTACGGCGGCCTGCCCTGGGCGGCGGTCCCGCGCCCGGCCGGCGGACCCCTCGCCGTCTTCTGCCACTTCCCCGACCAGCGGCTCTACGCCTACGAGCCCGACGCCGCCCCCGACGCCGGGCCCCGGCCCCTCACCCCCCTGTCCGCGACCGGCGGCGGACTGCGCTGGGTGGACCCGGTCATCCACCCCGACCGGGGCGAGGTGTGGTGCGTCCTGGAGGAGTTCACCGGCCCCGCCCCCACCGACGTGCGCCGGGTGATCGTCGCCGTACCCCTCGACGGCTCCGCCGCCGACGACCGCACGGCCGTACGCGAACTCTCCGACGGGCGGCACCGGTTCGTGACCGGCCCCCGGCTCTCCCCGGACGGCCGCCGGGCGGCCTGGATCGGCTGGGACCACCCCCGGATGCCCTGGGACGGCACCGAGGTCCAGCTCGCCGACGTCACCCCCGACGGCACCTTCCACCGGGCCGGGACCGTCGCCGGCGGCCCCGCCGAGTCGATCCCGCAGGTCGACTGGGACGCGGCCGGACGCCTGCTCCTCGTCAGCGACCGCACCGGCTGGTGGAACCTCTACCGGGCGGAGGTCGACGCCGACGGCGGTCTCGGCGAACCGGCCGCGCTCTGCCCCCGTGCCGAGGAGTTCGGCGGACCGCTCTGGAAGATCGGGCTGAACTGGTTCACCCCCCTGGAGAGCGGCCTGGTCGCCGTCGTCCACGGCAAGGGCACCACCAGCCTCGGCATCCTCGACCCCGACCGCGGCGCGCTCGTCGACGCCGTCGGCCCCTGGACCGAATGGGCCCCGACCCTCGCCGCCCACGGCAGCCGCGTGGTCGGCATCGCCGCCTCCCCGCACAGCTCCTACGAGCTCGTCGAACTCGACACCCGCACCGGCCGCACCCGGGTCGTCGGCGCACCCCACACCGACGCCGTCGACCCCGCCCACCACCCCGAACCCCGCGTCCGTACCTTCACCGGCCCCGGCGGACGCGAGATCCACGCGCAGATCTACCCGCCCCACCACCCCGGATTCACCGGCCCCGAGGGCGAACTCCCGCCCTATGTGATCTGGGCCCACGGCGGCCCCACCGGCCACGCCCCGCTCGTCCTCGACCTGGAGATCACCTACTTCACCTCACGCGGCATCGGCGTCGCCGAGGTCAACTACGGCGGCTCCACCGGCTACGGCCGGGAGTACCGCGAGCGGCTGCGCGAGCAGTGGGGCGTCGTCGACGTCGAGGACTGCGCGGCCGTCGCCGCGGCACTCGCCGCCGAGGGCACCGCCGACCCGGCCCGGCTCGCCGTCCGCGGCGGCAGCGCCGGCGGCTGGACGACCGCCGCCTCCCTCGTCTCCACCGACGTGTACGCCTGCGGCACGATCATCTACCCCATCCTCGACCTGCGGGGCTGGGCCACCGACGAGACCCACGACTTCGAGTCCCAGTACCTCCACGGGCTCATCGGATCCATCGACGACGTCCCCGCCCGGTACAAGGAGCGCTCGCCCATCGAGCACGTCGACCGCGTCACCGCCCCCTTCCTCCTGCTCCAGGGCCTCGACGACGTCATCTGCCCGCCCGCGCAGGCCGAGCGCTTCCTCACCCGCACCGCCGGCCGGGGCGTCCCGCACGCCTACCTCGCCTTCGAGGGCGAGGGCCACGGCTTCCGCAGGGCCGACACGATGGTCCGTGCCCTGGAGGCCGAACTCTCCCTGTACGCCCGGACCTTCGGCATCGCCCGGACGGACGTGCCCGACCTGGAGTACCGCACGTGACGGCACCCGATCCCGCCCTCCCCGCCCGGGCGGAGGCACGTCCCGCGGTCGGCTCGCTCACCCGGCCCGAGCGGCTGCGCCCCGGCGCCCGGGTCGCCGTCGTCGCCCCCGCCGGACCCGTCCCCGAGGAGCGGCTGAGGGCGGGGCTCGACATCCTCCGCGGCTGGGACCTCGCCCCCGTCGTCGCCCCGCACGTCCTCGACACCCACCCCTCCCTCGACCACCTCGCGGGCGCCGACCGGGCCAGGGCACGGGACCTGACCGAGGCCTGGTGCGACCCCTCGGTCTCCGCCGTGCTCTGCGCGCGCGGTGGATTCGGGGCCCAGCGCATGGTCGACCTCGTCGACTGGCGGGCGATCAGGGAGGCCGGGCCCAAGGCGTTCGTCGGCTACAGCGACATCACCGCCCTGCACGAGGCCTTCGCCGTCCGGGCCGGCTACTCCACGCTGCACGGCCCGATGGTCGCCGCCGGCACCTTCCTCTCGGACCCGCGCACCCAGGAGTCCCTGCGGGCCACGCTGTTCGCGCCCGAGTCGGTCCGCACCCTCGGTCTGGACACGGCCCGCACCCTGGCACCGGGCCGCGCCCGCGGCGTGACCCTCGGCGGCTGCGTCAGCCTCCTCGCCGCCGACCTCGCCACCCCCCAGGCCCGCCCCTCGGCCCGCGGCGGACTGCTGCTCCTGGAGGACGTGGGGGAGGAGCCGTACCGACTCGACCGCATCCTCACCCAGCTCCTCCGCTCCGGCTGGCTCGACGGCGTCGCGGGCATCGCCCTCGGCTCCTGGGCGGAGTGCGGCCCGTACGAGGGGATCCGCGCGGTCCTCACGGACCGCCTCGGCGACCTCGGCGTCCCGGTCGTGGAGGAACTGGGCTTCGGCCACAGCGAGACCGCCCTGACCATGCCGCTCGGCGTGCCGGCCGTCCTGGACACGGAGGAGAACACCCTCACCCTGGACGTCCCGGCCCTGCGCTGAGCGGCGGGACGAGGGGTGGAAGAGCGGCGGACGAGGGGCCCGGGCCGTACGGGCCGCCCCGCGACGGACCTTCACTGAACCTCCGTCAACAACCTTCGTCCGGCTCATTGACGGGCTTTTACACGTGTCACAGCATGGGCGCTGCCCTGGTGTCCACCAGTCGGTAGGTGTCGTGGGTCTCTCGGCGTCGTCCTCAGCGTGGAGGTCTCTGTGTCCCGTGCCGTGCCCCGATCCCGCAAGGCCCTCGCGCTCGTGCCCCGATCCCGCAAGGCCCTCGCGCTCGTGGCCGGAGCCGCCGCGCTCGCCGGGCCGCTGACGCTCGCCGCGCCCGCGCAGGGCGCCGGGGCCCCGTACAGCGTCACCCCGCTGCGGTTCACCGTCGAGGCAGGCGGACGGAGCTGCGCCGTCGACGCCGACCTGTACCGGCCCGCCGGGGTGGACACCGCGCATCCCGCGCCCGCCGTCCTCGCCACCAACGGCTTCGGCGGCAGCAAGAGCGACGGGTCCACCGACGCCATCGGCAGGGCCTTCGCCCAGCGCGGCTATGTCGGTCTCGTCTACTCCGGACTCGGCTTCGGGAAGTCCGGCTGCCTGATCTCCCTCGACGACCCCGAGATCGACGGCCGCGCCGCCGCCCGGCTCGTGGACTTCCTCGCCGGCGACCGGGCAGCCGACGACGGCACCCGCGCCGACTTCGTCACCCGCGACGGGGCGGGCGACCCGCGCGTCGGAATGATCGGCGGCTCCTACGGCGGGGCCGTACAGCTCGCCGCCGCCTCCGTCGACCCCCGTATCGACGCCCTCGTCCCCCTCATCACCTGGAACGACCTCGCCTACTCCCTCGCCCCCAACGCCGCCGACCGCGCCACCCCCGGCGTCTTCAAATGGCAGTGGGCGAACGCCTTCTACCTGATGGGCGAGGGGCAGCCGCTGCTCGTCCCCTCCCTCGACCCCAGCCGGATCAACTCGCTCCGCTGCCTGCACTTCGTCACCGACGCCTGCGACACCGTGCGGCTCCTCAACTCCGGCCGCTACCCGAAGGCCGAGACCGAGAAGATGCTCGCCTACGCCCGCGGCGTCTCCCCGGTCTCGTACACCGACCGGATCACCGCCCCCACCCTGATCGTCCAGGGCCAGGCCGACACCCTCTTCAACCTCAACGAGGCGAACGCCACCTACGACCGGCTCCGCGAGAGGGGTGTCGACACCCGGATGATCTGGCAGTCCTGGGGACACAGCGGCGGCCAGAAGCCCGGCGAACTCGACCTGGGGCAGGGCAACCTGGAGGGAAGCTACGTCGGACAGCGCATCCTCGGATGGTTCGACCGGTACCTGCGGAAGAACCGGGCCGCCGACACCGGGCCCGCCTTCGCCTGGTACCGCGACTGGCAGAGCGGCTACGGCACCGCCGCCGGCGTGCCCGCACTCAGCCAGCGGCTGTACCTCTCCGGCGACGGCAAGCTCGTCGACAACCGCGCGAAGGTCGCCGGGGGTTCACGCACCTACAGCAACCGGCTCTTCCCGACGAGCCGTTCCGAGTCCTCGCTCGCCGGGATGATCGGACTGCCCGACCCCCGGCCGTACGACACCGCCGGCACCTACCTCGGCTGGACCAGTGCACCGCTCACCGCGCCCGTCGACCTCGTCGGCGCCCCGAGGGCCACCCTGAAGGTGGACTCTCCGGCCGCCGAGCGGGTCCAGGGCTCCGGCGACGCCGCCGACAAGCTCGTGCTCTTCGCCAAGCTCTACGACATCGCCCCCGACGGCACCAAGACCCTGGTCAATCGCCTCGTCGCACCGGTCCGGGTGCCGGACGTCACCCGGACCTTCACCGTCGAGCTGCCCGCCGTCGTCCACCGCTACGAGACCGGCCACCGGCTGGAGCTGGTGATCGCGGGCAGCGACACGGCGTACTCCGGCAACCGCGGCATCAAGCCGGTGACCGTCGTCGGCGTCCCCGGCGATCCGGGGACCCTCGAACTGCCCCTGGTCCAGGGGCGGGTGGGCTAGACCGAGACGGCCCGGAGGGTCGCGTATCCGGGGCGGACGACCTCGTCGATCAGCCGCTGCCGCTCCGGCAGCGGCAGGAAGGCAGCCTCCAGCGCGGCGACCGTGAACTCCTCGAAGACCTCGGGGCCGTAACCGAAGGCGTCCACCATGTGCTGGAACTCCTCGCTCATGGTGGTGCCGGAGACCAGCCGGTTGTCCGTGTTGAGCGTGATCCGGAAGCCCAGGCGGCGCAGCTCGTCGATCGGGTGCGAGGCGTAGTCCTTCGCGGCGCCCGTCTGGAGGTTGGACGTCGGGCAGACCTCCAGGGCGATCCGGTTGTCCCGGACGTACGAGGCGAGCCGGCCCAGCGTGCCGTCCTCGGCGATGTCGTCCGTGATCCGCACGCCGTGGCCGATCCGCTCGGTGCCGCAGACCTGCACGGCCTCGTGGATCGACTCCGCGCCGACGGCCTCGCCCGCGTGGATGGTGAAGTGGCAGTTCTCCCGCTTCAGGTGCTGGAAGGCGGGGAGGTGGCGGGCCGGCGGGTTGCCGATTTCGCCGCCGGCGATGTCGAAGCCGGCCACGCCCTTGTCCCGGTGCGCGACCGTGAGCCGCGCGATCTCCAGGGAGCGGTCCGTGTGGCGCATGCCCGTGAGGAGGGTGCGGACGGTGATACGGCCGCCGGAGCGGCGCTCGCCCTCACGGAAACCGTCGTTGACGGCCTCGACGACCTCGTCGAGGGTGAGACCGCCCTCCAGGTGCTGCTCGGGGGCGTAGCGGATCTCGGCGTAGACGACACCGTCCGCCGCGAGGTCCTCGGCGCACTCGGCCGCGATGCGCGTGAGCGCCTCGCGGGTCTGCATCACCGCACAGGTGTGGGCGAAGGTCTCCAGGTAGCGCTCCAGCGAACCGGAGTCGGCCGCGTCCCGGAACCAGACCGCGAGCGCGGCGGGATCCTCGGTCGGCAGCGCGGTGTAGCCGCACTCCCGTGCCAGCTCGACTATGGTCGCGGCGCGCAGCCCACCGTCGAGGTGGTCGTGGAGGACGGCCTTGGGGGCCCGGCGGATCCACTCGGAGACGGTGGCGGCGGCAGGCGTGGCAGGGTTGTCAGACAAGTGCATGGCGGGGAAGTGTACGCCACGGGCGCCGGGCCCGCTGTGACAGGCCCGACAGGGGGTGGGGCGGGAGGCCGGGGCGGCCTGTCGGGAGCCCCGTTCGCGGGCGGCGCCCACCCGGCGGATCCAGGCCGGAGAGGCCCTGGGAACGTCCTGTCGATCACGCCGGATCGACAGGACGCCCCCCTAGTGCGACTGCAGGACGGGCAGCGCGGGGGCGCCCGTCGGGAGCATGTGCTTGGCGGCCAGGACCGGGGTCTCGCCGACCCGTACGACCTGGGTGACCAGTACGGCCGGGGTGTCCGCGGGCCGCCCCAGCTGGTCCCCGCGACGCCGCCCGAGCAGCGTCGCCGTGATGCCGCTGTGCGCGCTGAGCGCCGTCTCCCGCGAGGCCCCGAGCAGGACCGACAGCATGGAGACGGCGGGCCCGCGCGCGGTGCGCTCCTCCGCCGCCCGCAGGGCCCGGGCGAACTCCGGGTGCACCCGGTCGAGCAGCTCGTCGGCCGCCGCCCACTCGTGGCTCAGCGCCGCCGCCGTACCCTCCCCGGCCAGCACGGACTCCCAGAAGCGCAGCTCCGCGCGGGCCGGGGCCAGCAGGTGCTGGGTGGTGAAGTCGGTCGGTTCCTCGACCGTCCGCAGCAGCGCCCGCACCCGCAGCGGCGTGCCCGCGCCGATCAGTTCCTCCAGCGGCTGGACGTGCTCGAACCCGCGCCGCGGCGGCCGGTCGTTGACCGTCCGTCCCACCCCGCGGCGTACGGACAGCAGACCGTCCTCCTGGAGCAGCAGCAGCGCCTCGCGCAGGGCGGGCCGACTCACGCCCAGCTCGGCGGCGAGCTTCGGCTCGGAGGGGAGCGTCGAGCCCGGCGGGTAGGTGCCGTCGTGGACGGCGTCCGCGATCCGCTCGTAGAGTGCCACGACCGGTCGCCGCCGATGCCCGCTGACCGCCACGGCCGCTCCTCGTCTCGATTCCGGTCGGTTCCGGTGGTCCGGTGATTCCTGTGGATCCGGTGGTCCCGGTGGTCCCGGTGGTCCCGGTGGTCCCTGCGGGTCCCGGTGGGTCCCGTGCGCCCGGTTCCGACGGTGTCCGGCACCACGGTAGTCGGCCCACGTTGTCTGACAAGTCACCCGTACGGCTCTCCTCGCCGTCACGGTGAGGCTCCACTCACCTCATTCTGGTCCCACGGCTGTGGCCGGGTACGACCGACGGCACGACGGAGGAGAGGGCCGGGCATGAGTCCGAACGAGACGTCACGGGCATCGGGCGGGGGTGGGTCCCGGTTCGCCGACGCCCTCACCCCGGGCCGGATCGGGATGGCCGTGCTCGCCATCGTCACCCTGGTCTTCATCTTCCAGAACACCCGGGAGGTCAAGATCCGGCTCCTCGTCCCCGAGGTGTCCATGCCGCTCTATCTGGCCCTGCTCGCCACCGCGCTCATCGGCGCCGCCTGCGGCTCCTACGTCGTGGCCCGGAGGCGGAAGTGAAGCGGCGCGCCGTCGTGGGGGCGGGTGCCGTCCTCGCGCTCGCGGCCGTCGCCGTCACCTCGACGGAGGAGGCCGCCGCGGCCGACGACGGCACCCGCCCGGTGCCCGACTTCCTCGGCCGCGGCCTGTGGCGGGTCTTCACCCGGCTGGACCGCCGCACCCGGCTCGACGTCCACGACGTGAGCGGGCGGGACCGGCGGGTGATCTGGCCGCCGCGGTGGCGGGTCGTCACGCAGTACCCGGCGGCGGGCACGGGCCTCGACCGCCGCACCACCGTCATGATCGGAGTCGTACGGAAGGGGGAGAGCTGCCCGCCCCGGGTGCGCATGGCACGGCGCTGAAGGCCCGGCACCGCCGCGCGGGCCCCCCTCGGCTGACGGCCCGGCACCGCTGGTCGGCACCCGGCGATGGGCGGCCGGACGCTGGATGGCCCCGCGGTGGACGGCCCGGCACGGCTGGGCGGCCCGTCGCTCGGCGGCACGGCAGCGCTGGTGGCCCGTCGGTGGGCGGCCCGGCAGCGCTGGTGGCCCGTCGGTGGCGGTCCGTCGGTGGGTGGCCCGTCGGTGGGTGGCCTGCCGGTGGGCGGCCCCCCGTCCGCCCCCCCCCGGCAGGCACCGCTCAGCGCTTGTAGTTGATCTTCATCGTGTCGAGGTCGGTCACCGTCGACCGCAGCCCCTTGTACCCGTGGCCGAGCTCCCCGAGCGCGGTCTCCACCCGCTCCTCCGCGAGCGCGCCCGCCATCTCGTCGCCGTCCTCCGCGTCGGAGACGACGACCAGGCGGTACGAGAAGTGCTTCAGCGTCCGGTCGTAGGCCAGCGAACCCTCCTCCGTGAACTGCATCGCGGTCAGCCCGTGCGCGTCCACCTCGGCGAGCAGCCGGCCCCGGCTCTCCTCCGACAGACCGTCGAACGTGCCGCGCACGATGACCCGGTAGGTGTGCTGCGTGCCCATTGCTCGTACTCCCTGTGCCCTGGTTCCCCGGCCGCCCGACGGCGTACCGACCGTCCACCCTAGGACGGCCGCCGGCCGCTCCGCCGGGAATTTCCGGGCGCCCCCGCGCCTCGGGACCGGCCGAAGCCCGAGGCCGAGAACCCCTGGTCAGGAAGGCCTCCGGGCGTGTTCCATGGGGCGATGACGACCGTACGACGTGCCGTACTGACGCTGCCCGCCGCCCCCTTGGGCCCGGACAACCCCCTTCCCGCACTGCGGGCCCCCGCCGGCGCCGGGGCCCACGCGGTCGACCCGCGGACCCTCGAGGAACTCCCGCGCGACATGGCCAGGGGCATCGGCCGGGACCCGCTGCGCAGCCTGCTGCCCGCGCCCGTGCGCGACGGCTACGGCCGCGAGCGCGGGCCCGCGGACCTCGACACGATCGTGATCGAGAACGACCGGCTCCGGGTGACCGTGCTGCCCGGACTCGGCGGCCGCGTCCACTCCCTCCACCACAAGCCCACCGGGCGCGAACTCCTCTACCGCAACCCGGTCTTCCAGCCGGCCGCGTTCGCCCTCAACGGCGCCTGGTTCTCCGGCGGCGTCGAGTGGAACATCGGGGCCACCGGCCACACCGCCCTCTCCTGCTCGCCGCTCCACGCGGCGACCGTCCGCGCCCCCGACGGCGGCCCGATGCTCCGTCTCTGGGAGTGGGAGCGACTGCGCGACCTGCCCTTCCAGGTCGACCTCTGGCTCCCGGAGGGCTCCGACTTCCTGTACGTCGGGGTCCGGATACGCAACCCCCACGAGCGCACCGCCCCCGTCTACTGGTGGTCCAACATCGCGGTCCCCGAGGACCGCCGCGTCCTCGCGCCCGCCGACGCGGCCTGGCACCACGGCTACGAGCGGGGCCTGAGCCGGGTCCCCGTCCCGGTGACCGAGGACGGCACCGACCGCACGTACCCGCTGAACAGCACGCACGCCGCCGACTGGTTCTACGACCTGCCAGAGGGGCAGCGCCGCTGGATCGCCGCCCTCGACACGGACGGCAGCGGACTCGTCCAGACCTCCACCGACCCGCTGCGCGGCCGCAAGCTCTTCGTGTGGGGCACCGGGCGCGGCGGGCGGCGCTGGCAGGAATGGCTGACCGAACCCGGCACCCCCGGCTACGCCGAGATCCAGGCCGGGCTCGCCCGCACCCAGCTGGAACACCTGGAACTCGCGGGCGGTGCGGAGTTCAGCTGGCTGGAGGCGTACGGGCCGCTCGCCGCCGACCCCGCGACGGCGCTCGGCGACGACTGGACGGCCGCCCGCGCCGACGTCGAGCGCAGCCTGTCCGGCGCACTGCCCCGCGCCGCCGTCGACGCCGCGTACACGGCCTGGCGGGAGGGCGCGGCCGACCTCGCTCCGGAGGAGGTCCTCGCGACGGGATCCGGCTGGGGAGCGCTCGAAGTCCTGCGCGGAGGATACGAGTTGCCCGGTACGCCGTTCCCGGAGTCGACGCTCGGCCCCGAGCAGGAACCCTGGCGGGAACTGCTCCGCACCGGGGTCCTGCCGCCCCCGGCGAAGGGCGCGGCGCCCCGGATCGCGCCGCTCGTCGCGCCGCTGGTCGCGTCCCCCTGGCGGGACATGCTGGAGACCGCGCCCGCCGACCCCACCACCGAGTACCAGCTCGGCATCGCCCAGTGGCACGCCGGTGACCGGGCCCAGGCGGTACGGAGCTGGGAGCGGGGACTCAAGGAGGCGACCACCCGCTGGCCCCTGCTGTACTGCCTGGCCGTCGCCGACCGGGAGGACGGCCACCCGGAACGAGCCGCCGAGCACTTCACGGAGGCCTTCGCCGACCACGAGGCGACGAAGGCCGCCGCGGAGGCGCCCACGGGTCCCGAGGGCTCGACGGGTCCCGGGGGCTCCACGGGCGCCGAGGCGTCCACTGGTCCCGAGGGCTCTACAGGTTCCGTGGGCTCCACGGGTCCCGAGGGGGTGGCGGCCGGCGTGGATAGCGACGGGGCGTGGGCGCTCGTCTCCGCCGCCCTCGGCCGTGAGGCGTTCGACGCGCTCCTCGCCGTCGACCGGCCCGACCGGGCCCGCGCCCTCTGGCACCGGCTGCCGGATTCCGCCCGCCGGCGCGGGGCCTTCCGGCTGCTCGAAGTCCGGCTGCTGCTCGCCGAGGGCCGGCCGGACGAGGCCCGGGCCGTCTTCGACGAGGGCTTCGAGGTCGCGGACCTGCGCGAGGGCGCCGAGATCCTGGGCGAGCTCTGGGAGCGGATCACCGACGAACTCCTGCCGGACGCGTACGAGTTCAGGATGCGACCGAGCTGAGGACAGGGGCGGTCCGGGGACGCGGTCGCTACCCTGGAGGGGACGGAGACCGTGGGGGAGCGGAGGTCCGGGGATGGCGGCATGGGCGACACAGGAGTGCCGGTGCGGGCATCCGCGATTCCGGCACGGGGAACCCCGCTTCTCGGGCACCTGTGACGGCTGCCTCTGCGGATCCTTCGAGCTGCCCCCGGCTCCGGCCCTCGCGGACGAGCCGCCCCCGCCCCCGGAGCCGGACCGCACGCCCCACCCCGGCTGCCCCCTCCAGGACCCCGACTGCATCGGGTATCACGACGTCTTCTGAGCGGTCGCGCGGAGGAAGCGGGCACCCCACTCCCGGACGTGCGCCGCGAACTCCGGCGGCCCCAGCACCTCGAACTCGGCTCCCACGTTGCCCAGCGCCTGCGTCGGCCAGTCGAGGGACGTCGAGGTCATGGTGAGCCGGCAGCTGTCCCGGCCGACCGGTTCCACCGTGCCCCACCGGCCGACCGTCTGCCGCACCCGCGCGGCGGGCGCGTGGACGAGGACCTCGACCGTGTGCGGCACCGGAGCCCCGCTCGCCGCCCGCACGAAGGCCGCGGCGTCCTCGGCCGGGAGCGGACGCGGCCGGAAGCGGGCTCCGGTCGCCGTCGGCCCGGTCAGCCGGTCGAGGCGGAAGCTGCGCCAGTCCTGCCGGTCCAGGTCGTAGGCGACCAGGTACCAGCGCCCGCCGAGGGCGACCACGCGATGCGGCTCGACCTCGCGTTCGGTGACCGCGGAGCCCCGGGCGGTGTAGCCGAACCGCAGCCGCTCCTCGTCCCGGCACGCCTGCGCGACGGTGGTGAGCACCGCCGCCGCGACGGCCGGCCCGGGCGCCGCGGCGGAGACGGTCACCGTCCGCAGGGCGTCGACCCGGGCCCGCAGCCGGGGCGGCAGGACCCGCACCACCTTGGTGAGCGCCCGCAGCGACGCGTCCTCGATCCCCGAGATCCCGCTCTGCGCCGCGTCGCCGATGCCGACGGCGAGGGCCACCGCCTCCTCGTCGTCGAGCAGGAGCGGCGGCAGCACGGCGCCGGGCGCGAGCTGGTAGCCGCCGTCCGTGCCACGGGCCGCGCCGACCGGATAGCCGAGCTCGCGCAGCCGGTCGATGTCGCGGCGCAGGGTCCGCTCGGAGACCCCGAGCCGTTCGCACAGGTCGGGGCCGGTCCAGTGGCGGTGGGTCTGCAGCAGGGAGAGCAGCCTGAGGGTCCGTGAGCTGGTGTTCGCCATGCCGGAATACTGCCCGGAGTTCCGGCCGGAAAGTGACCGGAAGGGTCCCTAGAGTCGATGTCGAGGGCACCGGACCGGACCGAAGAGGCCGGACCGGCCAGGGTCGGACCGGACGGAGCCGGGTCGGACGGAGCCGGACCGGATCGCCACCGGTGCCCCGCCACGCGACCGATGTGAGGATTGAGGACCAAGAAATGATCACTCGTGAGATCCGGCTGGCCGCTCAGATCACCGGCGTCCCGACGCCCGGCCACTTCACCGTCGCCGAGACGGAGGTGGACGGCGAGGTCCTGGTGCGCACCGAACGGGTCGGGCTCGCCGCGACGTACCTGGAGCTGATGCGGGCCGACTCCACCCTCCCGGTGCCGCCCTGGCAGCCGGGGCGGCGGGTGGGCGTCGCCACCGTCGGCACGGTCGTCCGGTCCGCGAGCCCCGCGCTCGCCGCCGGCGACCTGGTCCGGTCGATGACCGGCTGGAGCGAGTACTCGGCGGGCCCGGCCGCCGCGTACGACAAGCTCGACCCGTCGCTCTTCCCCGACGTCGGCCATCACCTCGGCCAGGGGCCGACCGCCTACTACGGGACGGCCGACGTCGCGGCCGTCGGCGAGGGCGACGTGGTGTTCGTCTCCGGCGCGGCGGGCGGGGTCGGTTCACTGGCCGGTCAGATCGCCCGGTGTCTCGGCGCGGCGCGGGTGATCGGCAGCGCGGGAACCCCGGCGAAGGCCGCGTACCTGGTGAACGAGCTCGGCTTCGACGCCGCGTTCGACTACCACGACGGCTCCCCGGCCGACCGGCTCCGGGAGCTGGCGCCCGAGGGCATCTCGGTGTTCTTCGACGTGGTCGGCGGCGAGCAGTACGACGCCGCGCTGCGCGCCGCCCGGCCCGGGGCGCGGTTCGCCCTGTGCGGCTCGCTGTCGAGCCAGCTCGGCGACGCGGCGGACCGCTTCCCGGAGCCCGACCGCGCGGCGGCCGAGGCCAGGGGCGTCGACCTGCTGCCGTTCTCCTGCCACCTCACGCCCGAGCAGTTCGAGGCCTGGCAGCGACACTTCCGTGCGTGGCTGGGCGAGGGCCGCCTCGTCCACCCGCAGACGGTCGTCGAGGGCGGCATCGAGGACGTGCCCGGCGCGTTCCTCTCGCTGCTCCAGGGGGCCTACCGGGGCAACGTCTCGGTGCGTCTGTCGTGACCGCCCTCTCCCTCCGGGTCCTGAACCGGGCGCTCCTCGACCGGCAGTTCCTGCTCGCCCGCACCGACCGAACGCCGCTCGACGTGATCGGGCGTCTGGTCGCCCTCCAGGCGCAGGAGCCCAACTGGCCCTACGTCGGCCTGTGGAGCAGGATCCACGGCTTCACCCGGGCGGATCTCACCGCGCTCGTCGAGGACCGGAGGGTCGTCCGGTCCGCCCTGCTCCGCAGTACCCAGCACCTCACCGCGGCCGGCGACTTCCGCCGCCTGCGGCCGCTGGTGCAGCCCGTGCTCGACCGCACCGCCGGCTCGTCGTACTTCACCCGGAACCGCGCCACCGGGCACGGCGCGGGCCTGGACGCGGAGTCCCTCGTCACCGAGGGGCTCGCCCTGCTCGGGGGCGGGACGTTGCCCCGCAGGGAACTGGCCCGGCAGCTCGCCGAACGCCACCCCGGTCACGACGGACGGATCCTGGCGGGGGAGGTCGAGCTGCGGACTCCGCTCGTCCACGATCCCGCCACGGGCTCCTGGGGTGCCTGGGGCAACCGGTCGGCGATCTCCGTCACGCCCGCCGAAGCGTGGCTCGGACGGCCACTCGCGATCGCGGCCACCGGCGACGGCGACGGCGACGGCGACGGCGACGGCGACGCGGCGAAGGAGCTGATCCGCCGCTACCTCGCCGCCTTCGGCCCGGCCGGCGTGAAGGACGTCCAGGCCTGGTGCGGGCTGACCCGCCTGGGCGAGGTCGTCGCGGAGATGGGCGCCGAGCTGCGCCGATACTCCGGCCCCGGAGGCGGGGAGCTGTTCGACCTGGCCGGCGCGGAGCTGCCCGACCCCGAGACCCCCGCCCCGGTGCGACTGCTGCCCGCGTTCGACAACGTCCTGCTCGGCCACGCCGACCGGACCCGGATCATCGGCGACGAGGACCGTCCCCGCGTGATGCCGGGCTCGGCGCAGGTCCGGCCCACCTTCCTCGTGGACGGCCGGGTGCACGGAACGTGGTCACTCGACGCCGGAACCCTGCGACTCGCCCCGTTCCGCCCGCTCCGCGCCACCGACCGGGCGGCCCTGGACGAGGAGGCCCACCGGCTGCTGCCGTTCGTGGGCGCCACCACGGTGACCCACGACGACCGGCCGCCCGCCACCCGACCGCGCTGATCCCCGCCCCGGCACCTCCGGCGGAAGGGGCGCCGGACGCGCCTTGCGCCGACCATGGGAAGGGGCGTCCTTCGCGCCGGGGGGCGCCCCTTCCGCCCGGGAGGCAGGAGGTACGGGAATGGCGCGCACGCGGGAGGTCTACTTCTACGACTACGCGGCCGACTTCGGGCTCAGCGGACTCGCCGGCACCCTGTGCGCCCGGTCGACCCTCCGCCTCGACGGTGCCGTGGTCCTCGACGTCGCCGCGTCCGAGGCGGAGGACGACGACCACCGGCTCGGCGCGGACGTACGGCTGCTCCTGGAGTCCCCGCTGCCGGACGACGTGCTCCGCACCGTGTGGCTGGCGGCCGTACGCCGCTGCTTCGACCCCGCGGAGGAGGGCACGGACACCCGGACCTGGCTGGACGGGGTCGCGGAGCTGTGCCCTCCGCGCGCTCCGGAGCGAGACCCGTACGAGGCACGGTCCCTGGACGCGACACGGCCCGTCGTGCCGGAGGAGGAGCTGCGCACGACCGTGGCCGCCGAGATCGAGTCGGCCGCCGCCGGTCTCGGGCTCCGTGTCGCCGTACCGGGCATCGTCCCGGCCCTCCTCCGGGTCGTGCGGGAGGCGGACGCCGACCTCGGGCTCCGGCTGTTCCTCAGGGCGCTCAAGGCGTACTCCGTGCCGGTCGACGCGGACGCGTACGACCGGCTGCTCGCCCTCGGGGACGCGCTGGCCTACCCTCCGGCCGCCGTCCACGAGGGACTGACCGTGCGCTGGCGCCCCCTCGACCCGGGCCGTCGCGACTTCGCACACGGCCGTTTCGGGCTGCCGGAGCTCGCGTCCGCGCTCCGCGGGACCGAGTGGATCCACGCGGGCACCCCGCGCGAGCACATCCAGCGGGTCGCCGACGACGCCCCGGGACACCCTCCGGGGGCCTACGCCGCGGTGCTCCTCGACGACGCCTGGCGGCTCCTCGACTCAGCCCTGCCGGAGGAGGCGGTCGGCCTGCTCTGGAGGACCGCTTCGGGGCGCCCGCACGTCCTCGACCAGGACGAGTTCGACGCGGACGGGCGGGCCTGGCTGGAGCAGGTCTCCCAGGTGTGCCACGCCCACCTCGCGGAGGTCGACCCCGCCTACGCGCCCTTCCTCTCGCCCGCCAGGACCGATCTCACGGAGGCGGTGCTGCGGGAGGTGCGCGAGGCGGTGCACGCCGACGCGGAACGGCTGCGCGGGGTGGCCCGGGTCCTGGAGGACGTGGTCACCGCGGTCGACCCGGACCTCGGCTTCCGCCTCCTCCTCCAGCTCCTGGACACGTACGCGGCGCCCGTCGACGAGGCCCGGAACGCCCGCCACCGGGCGCTCGCCGACCGCCTCGGGTTCCGCGGCGACCACGGAAGGGCCCAGCGGTGACTACGCCGGGCCGAGCGTGACCATGCCCGGGCCGAGCGTGACCACGCAGGGCCGGGCGGGGACCACGCCCGGGCTGGGAGGTCACTACGCAGGGCCGAGCGTGACCACGCAGGGTCGAGCGTGGCCATGCCCGGGCTGGGCGGTGGCGGTGACCACGCCGGGCCGGTTGGTGACCACGCCGGGTTCGGCGGGAACCGCCCCGACGGCCGCTTCTCCCCGGATGCGCCGAAGCCCGCCCCGCCCGCCCCGCCCGCCCTCCGGCCCGCGGGCCGGTCAGGACACCCGGCACACGATCTCGCCGTGCGGGACCATGAACCAGGCGTCCTCCCGCGTACCCCACTCCCGCCAGGCGTCCGCGATCTCCGTCAGCTGCTCCTTCGTCGCGTGGCCGCCGGTCACGGCCAGGTCGGCGTAGCCGGAGCCGGTCGTCCGGTCCGCCCACAGGCCGCTCCACCAGGCCCGCTCATCGGGCGTCGCGAAACACCAGGTGCCGGCGGTCGTCGTGATGTCGGTGAAGCCGGCCTGCCGTGCCCAGGAGAACAGCCGCCGTCCCGCGTCCGGTTCGCCGCCGTTGGACCGGGCGACCCGGTGGTACAGGTCCAGCCAGTCGTCCAGGACGGGCCGTTCGGGATACCAGGCGAAGGCACCGTAGTCGCTGTCGCGGGCCGCGACGATCCCGCCGGGGCGGCACACCCGCCGCATCTCGCGCAGCGCCCGCACCGGGTCGCCGACGTGCTGGAGCACCTGGTGGGCGTGGACCACGTCGAAGGAGTCGTCGGGGAAGTCCAGGGCGTGCACGTCGGCGACGGCGAACTCGACGTTCTCCAGGCCGCGTTCGGCCGCGACGGTACGGGCCTTCGCCAGGACCTCCTCCGCCGCGTCGACCGCGGTGACCCGGCCGGGGGCGACCAGGGCGGCCAGGTCGGCGGTGATGGTGCCGGGTCCGCAGCCCACGTCCAGGACGTCCAGACCCGCGGAGAGCGCGGGCAGCAGATAGGCCGCGGAGTTGGCGGCGGTCCGCCAGTTGTGCGAGCGCAGGACCGACTCGTGGTGGCCATGGGTGTAGACGGCCGTCTCATGGGCCGTCTCGTGGCCCGTGGGCTGCGCGGAGGAGGTGGAGGCATGCGTCATCGGAGCGACTCCCTCGGTGTGGGTGCGTGCTCACCACCGTACGCAGGGATGTCGCATGATGAGATCCGTGTCTTGAGATGTGGACAAGGTCGGTGTGGTGGCTCAGGTCAACAGGTCCCCCCGGTACCGGAGTTCTTCGAGCATCCGGCCGCCCGTCTCCTCCCGCACGGCCTCCCCGTCCGGGCGCCAGCCCGCCGCCTCGTAGAAGCGGCGCCCCCGCGCGTTCCCCGCGAACACCCACAGCACCGCCGTGCGGAACCCGGCCGCCACCAGGGCCTCCGTGGAGGCCGCCAGGAGGGCCCGCCCGACTCCCGTGCCCCACACCTCCGGCAGGGCGTAGAGGGCGGCGAGTTCGGCCGTGGTCCGCGGGTCGAACGCGTCGTCCGGCCAGGCGCGGAGACAGGAGAACGCCCGCACCCGCTCGTCGGGGCCCGTCTCGACCAGGACCGTGGGCCGTCGCGGGGCGGTGAGACGGGCCCGCCAGGTGGCGGTGCGCTCCTCCACGTCCAGGGCGTCCAGGTAGGGGCCGGGCAGCAGGTCGCGGTAGGCGGCCCGCCAGGACAGCACGTGCGCGGCTGCGATGCCCGCCGCGTCCTCGGGAAGGGCCTCTCGAATCGGCATGCCGCATTGTCGTCCGCACGACACCCCGGCCGCCTCGCAATTTCGGGCCGCCTCCCGGACCCGCCTTCACAGTTCCGACCCCTCGCCGCGTCCGCCTCCGCACCTGCGGTCCGCCGGACCGGCCACCGTCCGGACCGACCTGACGAACCCCCTGTGACAGCACGATGAACGGCCCGTCCCGACCGCCCTTCCGCCCCTAGGATCGGCCGCGCCGCCGCCCGGTGGCGCGCCTCTCCCACCCGCCGAGGAGTCCCGTGCCGAACTCGCCCGCGCCCGCCCGCCGTTCCGTGCTGAAGGTCCTCGCGGCGGCCCCGGCGGTCTCCGCCCTCGGCGGGCTCGCCACCGCCACCACGGCCTCCGCGGCATCCGGGCACGCCCTCGCGAACGCCCCCGCACGCGCCACGGCCGCCGGAGCCGCCGTCCCCCTCGCCGCGCCCGGGATCGTCAAGGCCCTCCCGGCCGAGTACTTCACCGTCCGGGGCACCAACGCCGAGGCGCGTTTCGACGGCTTCGGGGACACCGGACGCCTCACCCCCGTCGACCGCTTCTTCGTCCGCAACCACACCACCACCCCCGTCCTCGACGCCGCCGACTGGCGCCTGACCCTCTGGGGCGACGGCCTGCACGGCCGCAACCCGGTCCACTTCACCTACGGGCAGCTCCGGGACCTGCCCTCCGTCACCCGGACGGCCCTGATCGAGTGCGCCGGGAACGGCCGCAGCCTCTACGCGAGCCAGCAGGGCCAGCCGGTCACCGGCACCGCCTGGACCCTCGGCGCCGTCGGAGCCGCCCGCTGGCGCGGGGTGCGCCTCGCCGACGTGCTGCGCAAGGCCGGGATCGCCCGCGACGCCGTCGACCTCCAGCCGCGCGGCCTCGACGACCCGTACGTCTCCGGAGGGATCGACTACGGCCGGGTCCGCCGCCCGCTGCCGGTCGCCAAGGCCTTCGACGACGTGATCCTGGCGTACGAGATGAACGGCGAGCCCCTCCCGTACGACCACGGCCATCCGGTGCGGCTCGTGGTGCCCTCCTGGGTCGGCATCGCCTCCATCAAGTGGCTCGGCGACATCGAGGTCTCCACCCGTCCGCTCAGCTCGCCCTGGTCCACGGACTGGTACCGCCTCTTCGGCGACGCCCACCCGGCAGGCGGCAGCGCCCCGATCAGCCGTCAGACGGTCAAGTCCGGCTACCAGCTCCCCTTCGGCGCCACCCTGGAGGCCGGGCGTCTCCACCGGCTGACCGGCAGGGCCTGGTCCGCGCACGCCCCCGTACGCGCGGTCGAGGTGTCCACCGACGGCGGCGCGCACTGGCGCCGGGCCCACCTCCACGACACCCCGCGGCGGGACGGCTGGGTCCGCTGGAGCGCGCCGTGGCTCCCGCGCGCCACCGGACCGGTCACCCTGCTCTCGCGGACCACCGACACCGCCGGCAACACCCAGCCCGAGCGGGCCGTCCACAACACCCAGGGCTATCTCTTCAACGCGATCGTGCGCCACCCGGTGACCGTCGTCTGAACCGAAGCCTGAACCGAAGCCTGAACGATCGTCCGCGTGATCGCCTGAACCGACGCCTGGAGCGGCGGAAACGGCCGAACCTTCGTATAAAGGGCACGGGGGTGCCGTGCCGGCGCCCCCGTGCCCTCAGGAGGTACGGGACATGCGGCAGACGGCTCCGGACGGCCGTGGCCCGGTGCGCTACGGCCCTCCCGCCCCCGACACCGGCCTGCCCGTCCTGCCCGGACTCGCCGGGCTCCTCGCGGCCGCCGCGGGACGGACCGCCCCCGAGCCGCCCGGCGGCGGCCCCGTGCTGCGCGAGGCCGCCTCCGGCTACTGGTGGCGGCGCGGCCTGCGCACCCACCCCGAGGACGTCGTGGCCGGCCCCGGCGCCCCCGCGCTGCTGCTCGCCCTGATCGCCGCCCACGGCGGCGACCTCCTGCTGCCCCGGCCCTGCCCCGCCTGGTGGACCCCGCAGGCCCGACTCCTGGGCCGCCCGGCCTACCACGTACCGACCCCCGCCGAGGCCGGCGGCGTCCCCGACCCGTACGCCCTCCTGGAGACCGTCCGACGGATCCGCGCCGAGGGCGGCACCCCGCGCGTCCTCCTGCTCTCCGTCGCCGACGACCCCACCGCCACCGTCGCCCCGCCCGAACTCGTCCGCGAGGCGTGCGAGGCCGCCGTCGCCGAGGGACTGCACGTCATCAGCGACGAGACCTGGCGCGACACCCGCCACCACCCCGAGGACACCGTGCTCCTCAGCCCCGCCGAGATGTGCCCGGACGACGTGACCGTCCTCTCCGACCTCGGGGGTGCCCTCACCCCGGCCGCCTGGCCCTGCGCCGTCGCCCGCTTCCCGCCCACCGACCCGTCGCGCGCCGACCGCTGGACCGATCGCCGCGCCCGCGTCCTCGACGTACTCACCGCCCTCGGGGCCGTCGTCCCCGGGCCCGTCGCCCCCGCTGCCGCGCACGCCCTGGACGAACCCGAGGACGTCACCGTACGAGCCCGGCGCGCGGCCGCCGTCCACGGCCGGCTGGCCGCGGCCGCGCACCGCGCGGTACTCGCCGCCGGGGCCCTGGCCCGGCCGCCGCAGGCGGGCCGCCACCTGTACGCCGACCTCGGGCCCCTGCGGGCCGGTCTCGCCGCCCGGGGCGTCACCGACTCCCTGGAGCTGGAGAGCCACCTCGGCGCGCGCCTCGGCGCCCCCGCGACCGGCGGCCACCGCTTCGGCGACGAACTCGGCGCCCTGCGCGTCAGGTTCGGCACCGGCATGTTCCTGGGCGGTACGGAGGAGGAACGGGCGGAGACGCTCGGAGCGAGGGACCCGGAGACGCTTCCCCATGTGGCGGCGAAGCTGGCGGAGTTCGGAGGAATGCTGGAGGAACTCCGGTGACAGCACCCCCGGTCGGCCGCCCGCCGAAGCGACCCGCGCACGCCGCGGGAGCCGTGGTCGTACGGGTCCAGCGCACCGTACGGACCGTGAGCGCGGTACGGACCGTGCGCACCGTACGGGCCGGCCGCCCCCGCCCCTCCGCATCACCCGGACCAGACCGACCACCCTCCGCACGAGCCGAACCATCCGCGCAGAACGGAGCCCGCAGATGACGGAACGGACGGCACACCCCACGCGGGCCGCCCAGGCCGCCCCGTACCAGCCCGATCCCGCCACCGCTCCCGCCCCTTCCCCCGCGCCCGCGCCCGTCCTCCATCCCGTCGGCCGCCTGCGCCTCGACTGGCCCCGCAGCTTCTCCGACCGGCTCACCGCCCCGCTCCCCGGCGTGCGGGCCCTGGCCCGCCTCGCCCGCGAGGGAGCCGTACGCCCCCGCCCCGAAGGCCTCCGTGACATCCCGCTGCTGCCCTTCGAGCCGGGTCCGCTGCCGCCCGCCGGACCCGACACCCTCGCCGTCACCTGGGCGGGGCACGCCAGTTGGGTGCTGCGGATGGGAGGGCTCACCGTCCTCACCGATCCGGTCTGGTCCCGCCGGATCTTCGGCACACCCGCCCGGCTCACCCCCGTCGGCGTCCGCTGGGAGGACCTGCCGCGCATCGACGCCGTCGTCATCAGCCACAACCACTTCGACCACCTCGACGCCCCGACCCTGAAGCGGCTTCCCCGGCACACCCCCCTCTTCGTCCCGGCCGGCCTCGGCCGCTGGTTCGCCCGCCGCCGGTTCAGCCGGGTCACCGAACTCGACTGGTGGGAGGCGGCCGAACTCGACGGCGTGCGCTTCGACTTCGTCCCCGCCCACCACTGGTCCAAGCGCACCCTCCTGGACACCTGCCGCTCCCTGTGGGGCGGTTGGGTGCTCACCGACCGCTCCGGGCGGCGTGTCCACTTCGCGGGGGACACCGGGTACGGCCACTGGTTCGCCGAGATCGGCCGCCGGTACCCCGGCATCGACCTGGCCCTGCTGCCGATCGGCGCCTACGACCCCCGCTGGTGGCTCAGCGACGTCCACACCGACCCGGAGGAGGCGGTCCGCGCCCACCAGGACCTGGGGGCGCGGCGGATGGCCCCGATGCACTGGGCGACCTTCGTGCTGTCCTCGGAGCCCGTCCTCGAACCCCTCACCCGGGTCAGGACCGCCTGGGAGCAGGCCGGGCTGCGCCGCGAGGACCTGTGGGACCTGCCGGTCGGCGGCTCACGGGTGCTCGCGCCCTGACAAGGGCGTGCCCCCACC
The DNA here is from genome assembly GCF_042795405.1 of Streptomyces sp. NPDC056480. Taxonomy (NCBI): domain Bacteria; kingdom Bacillati; phylum Actinomycetota; class Actinomycetes; order Kitasatosporales; family Streptomycetaceae; genus Streptomyces; species Streptomyces sp. NPDC056480. The sequence continues at coordinate 46,879 of NZ_JBHTSA010000020.1, forward strand.
CCGCCCCCACCTCCCGTGCCCCCGGGCCCACAGCCCGACACCGCGGCCCGGCACCACACCCAGGCACCGCGGCCCGGCACCGCGCCCCGAGGCCTCGCCCGACTCCGCCCCGCGCCTACCGCCCCGACGCCTCGCCCACCTTCGCCCGCGGCCCCCGGAACCGCCGCCACAGCCCCGGGACGGCGCTGATGAGCACGGTGAGGCCGACCGCCGCGACGACACCCTGCCAGGGCTCCGGGAACAGCGAACCGCCCAGGATCCCGATCAGCTGGTACGTCGCCGCCCACGCCAGACAGGCCGCCAGGTCGCCGCGCACGAACCGCCGCAGCGGCATCTCCGACAGCAGACACGCCAGCATCACCGGGATCCGCCCCGCCGGCACGAGCCGGGACAGGACGAGCACCGACACCTGATGCGTGTCGAGCCGCTCCTGCGCGTGGGCGAGCCGCTCCGGCGTCACCCGGCCGCGCAGCGCGGCGAGCCACCGCGAGCCGTTGCGGGAGCGCACCCCGCGCTGCCCCAGCCAGTACAGGGCGGTGTCGCCGAGGAGCGCCGCGAACGCCGCCACCAGGAAGACGAAGAGCAGCGCGAGCGGCGAGCTCTGGTGGAAGGCGACCACCGCCGCCGAACTGACGATCGCGCCCGTCGGCACGACCGGCACCAGGGCGCCGAGCGCCACGAGGAGGAACAGGGAGGGATAGCCGACGGCCTGCTGCGTCGACTCCGGCGGCAGCTCCCGCACCGCCGTCACGACCCCGGTGAGCCCGTGGATCACCGGCCGCCCCCCGACCGCGCCGTCCGCCCACCCCTCGTCCGCCGGCTCACCGGGCCACCTCCGGACGTACCCGCTCGCCGTGCCCGAGCAGATGGACGGCGACCTTCGGCGCCAGCCGCGCCGCGTGCCGTACGAACTCGTCGCCCGGCGCGTGGAACTCGTGCGGTCTGATCCCGTCGAGCCCGATCGGCCAGTACGTGCCGTAGTGCACCGGGACCGCCGCGGCGGGCGACAGCGCGGCGAGCGCCTCGGCCGCCCGGCCCGCGTCGAGATGGCCGTGCCCCAGATACGGGCCCCAGCCGCCGACCGGCAGCAGCGCCACGTCCACCGAGCCCACCGCATCCGCCATCCCGTCGAAGAGGCCGGTGTCCCCGGCGAAGTACGTCCGTGCCTCGCCCTCGACGACGTACCCGAGCGCAGGGGCGCGATGCGGTCCCACCGGCAGCCGCCGTCCGTCGTGGAGCGCCGGCACGGCCCGTACCGTCACGCCCTCGACCGTCACGGTGTCGCCCGGTTCCACCTCGGTGAGCCGCAGCCCGTTCCCGTCGAGCCTGCGCAGCCCCGGTACGGCGGCGGGGGCGCCGCGCGGCACGACGAGGAGCGTCCCGGGCGCGAGCCGGGCCAGCGACGGCAGGTGCAGATGGTCGGAGTGCAGGTGCGAGACGAGGACCGCCTCGGCGACCGCGGCCTCGGGCGGCGGCAGGGCGCCGCGCCGCCGCCGCAGGTGCGCGAGCCGCCGCGCGAACAGCGGATCGGTGAGGAAGCGGACCCCGGAGTCCTCGACCGTGCAGGTCGCGTGACCCCACCAGGTGACCTCCACCGGCATGCCGCCCTCCGTCGTCTCGGGTTCCGGCCGTCGTCCACCGCCGTTCACGATGTCCGCGCTCGTACCCTCACTCCGTATCGAGGGTAAATGTCCGGAGCGGGCGCCGGAGGATGTTCGGCCGTCCCGTCCCGCAGTAGGGTCGGCGCATGGACGACGTTCGGGTGGCGGCGATCGCCAGCCTCACCCCGCTCGAAGAGCTGGACAGCGACCCCTTCCTCGTGGACACGCGCCGCCAGCACGCGGTGTGTGCGCGCTGGGCCGACGACAAGGGGTACGTGGTCGCCCGCCAGTTGCTGTTCTACGGGATCCGGCCCGATCACGAGGCCCTGTGGGTGGACGTGGAGGCGGGGGCGGTCGACGTGTTCGTCGCCGCCAACGAGCGGGTCCTCGCGCGCGCGTTGACCTCCGTGCCCGGCTTCCGCGCGGAGTGCGCGCGGCGCGGGGTGCGGGTGGAGACCGCCTGTTCCGACGGGCCGGCGTGCGAGCCGGAGTACGACGCGGCGGCCAAGGCGGGGGTCCACCGGCGGCTCTCGATGCCGACGGCCGGGTACGACGGCTGCTGAGACCGCCTCCGCGCGCCCGGCGACCCGGCACGGCGCCCCGACGGAGCGATCCGTGGCGGCGACCTCTCCCGCGACCTCATGTACGACTTCTCGTACGTCTTCACGCGCGCCCCCGCCTACGCCTTCACGCGCCCACCCGCCTACGTCTTCACACGCGCTCCCACCCGTGTCTTCACGCGCGCTCCCACCCACCTCTTCACACGCGGTCCGACGTACGCGGCACGTACGACCTGACACACCCGGGCCGATCGCCGTCACTCGTTTTCCCCGCCACCCGTGGGCGTTGTGCCACGCTTGAGGCAGGAAACGGGTGAAAGGTGTAGCGGGCGTGGGTGACGGGCGATGGGGTGGCGCCGACCGCTGGCGGTCCGCGGGCGGGGCGCTGGGGCGGGTGATCGTGGTGTGGGCGGTGTCGACGCTCACGATGCTGATCCTCGCCGGGCTGCTCCCCGACTTCGAGCTGCAGTCCGCCGGTGGCGACACCTTCACGAGGACGGCGCTCACCGCCGCCGCCGCGGCCGGCGCCTTCGGCCTGCTCGGCGCCCTCGTGTGGCCGGTGATCGTGCGGGGCCTGCTGCTGGTCCCCGCGCTCGTGCTCGGTCTGCTCGTGTTCTTCCTCAACGGTTCGATGCTGCTCGTCGCGCTCTGGCTGATCCCCGACGGGCGGGGCGCCGCCAACCCCGAGACCGCCGTCGTGGTCGCCGCCGTCATGTCCGCCGTCGCCTCCGCCACCTCCACCGCCCTCGCCGTCCGCGACGACGACGCCTACCGGCGCAGGCTCTACCGGCTCACCGGCCGCACCCGGCCCCGCGCGTCGGACGACGCGCCCGAGCACGTCCCCGGGACGGTGTTCCTCCAGCTCGACGGCGTCGGCCACGACGTCCTGCGCGGCGCCGTCGCCGACGGGCTCATGCCCACCGTGGCGTCCTGGATCGACGCGGGCCACCGGCTCACCCCGTGGCGCACCGACTGGTCCAGCCAGACCGGCGCGAGCCAGCTCGGCATCCTGCACGGCTCCAACGAGGACGTGCCCGCCTTCCGCTGGTACGAGAAGGACACCGGCCGGCTCATGGTGTCGAACCGCCCGGCCAGTGCCGTGGAGCTCCAGCGCAGGGCCGTGCGCCGCACCGGGGACGGCGGCCTGCTCACCGTCGACGGGGCCTCGCGCGGCAACCTGTTCAGCGGCGGCGCCGACCAACTCGCGCTCGTCCTGTCGATGGCAGCCCGCCGCGGCCCGCGCAACCGCTCGCGCGCCGGCTACTTCGCGTACTTCTCCGACCCGGCCAACGCCGTCCGCACCGCCGGATCGCTGGTCGCCGAGTGCGGCCGCGAGGTGTTCCAGTCGACCCGGGCCCTGCTGCGCCGCGAGACCCCGCGGGTCTCGCGCGGCGGCACGTACCCCTTCGTGCGCGCCTTCGCGACGGTCGTGGAGCGGGACGTCGTCGTCTCGGCCGTGATGGGGGACATGCTCGCCGGGCGGACCGCCGTCTACGCCGACCTCGTCGCCTACGACGAGGTCGCCCACCACTCGGGCCCGCACGGCCGGGACACCGACCAGGTCCTGCGCCGCCTCGACCGCTCGATCGCGCTGATCGCCACCGTCGCCGAGCACGCGCCGCGCCCGTACCGGATCGTGCTGCTCTCGGACCACGGGCAGAGTCCCGGCGAGACCTTCGAGGGCGCGTACGGGCTGACGCTCAAGGACCTGGTCAGGGCCGGGTGCGGCCTTCCGGTGCCGCGCCGGGTTCGCAGGATCCGCGGGGGGTACCCCCGGACGGAGTCCGGGGGAGGGTCGGAGGCGCGGGACGCGGCCAGGGACGCGCTGCGCCTCGCGCTGCACCGGCCGGTGGACGAGAGCGGGGAGACCGCGAAGGAGCTGCCCGCCCGGCTCTCCGAGCCGCTCGTCCTGGCCTCAGGCAACCTCGGTCTCATCTCGTTCCCCGACGTGCCCCACCGGATGACCCGGGAGGAGATCGACCGGCGTCACCCGGCGCTGCTCCGCGCCCTCTCCCACCATCCGGGCATCGGATTCGTCCTGGTCGCGAGTGCCGAGCACGGCTCGGTGGTGCTGGCCCGCGACGGGGTGGAGGTGCCGGTCGCCGATCTCGACGACGGGGGACCGCTCGCCGTCTTCGGCCGGGGCGCGGCGCGGGCGGTACGGCGTACGGACGGTTTCCCGCACGTCGCGGACATCATGGTCAACTCGATGTACGACCCGGCGACGGGCACCGTGCACGCCTTCGAGGAGCAGATCGGCTCGCACGGAGGCCTCGGCGGCGAGCAGTCGTATCCCTTCCTCCTCTCGCCGCCGGAGCTGTCGCCGCCGGTCGGGGCGGGGGAGGAGCTGGTCGGCGCGGAGCAGGTGCACCGGGTGCTGCGGCGCTGGCTGCGGGAGTGCTCGGGGCCGCAGGTCCCGCTGGAGATTTCGCCGCCCACGGACGGATCGGAATCACTTCTTCCGGTTGATGGGCCGGTCACACAGGACAAAAACCGCTGATTTGGACGCCTGTTCGCCGCTACCGGACGATGGCCCGGAATGTACGACGGAAGGCGCACCACCGCATGAGCACGGCCACCACAACTCCACAGAGCGGCACCGAAGCCCCGGGGACCCCAGGGCTCACCGAGGCCACCGGAACCCCCAAGGCCACCGGAGTCACCGGAGTCACCGGAGTCACCGGAGTCACCGGAACCTCCGGAGCCGCCGGGGGAGACGGCAAGCACTCCCGCCGTTTCGGCCTCCCCGTCGCGACCGCCCTGGTCATGGGCAACATCATCGGCGGCGGAATCTTCCTGCTGCCGGCCTCCGTCGCCCCCTACGGCACCATCAGCCTCGTCGCCTTCGGCATCCTCACCCTCGGCGCGATCGCCCTCGCCCTCGTCTTCGGCCGCCTCGCCCACCGCCACCCCAGGACCGGCGGACCGTACGTCTACGCCCGCGAGGCCTTCGGCGACTTCGCCGGATTCCTGACGGCCTGGTCGTACTGGATCACCGCGTGGGTCTCCAACGCCGCCCTGGCCGTCGCCGCCGTCGGCTACCTCGACGTGCTGATCCCGCTGCACGGATCGATGCCCGCCACCCTCGCCGCCGCGCTCCTCGTCCAGTGGCTCCCGGCCCTCGCGAACCTCGCCGGCACCCGCTACGTCGGCGCCGTGCAGATCGTCGCGACCGTGCTCAAGTTCGTCCCGCTGCTGCTCGTCGCCGTCGGCGGACTCCTCTTCTTCGACAGCTCCAACCTCGGGCCCTTCCGGGCCGGCGACGAGAGCGCACTCGGAGCCGTCTCCGCCTCCGCCGCGATCCTGCTCTTCAGCTACCTCGGCGTCGAGTCGGCCGCCGTCAGCGCCGGAGAGGTCCGCGACCCGCGCCGCAACGTCGGCCGCGCGACCGTCCTCGGCACCCTCGCCGCCGCCTTCCTCTACCTGCTCACCACCCTGTCCGTCTTCGGCACCGTCCCGCACGAGCGGCTCGTCGCCTCCAGCGCCCCCTTCACGGACGCCGTCAACCTCATGTTCGGCGGCTCCTGGGGCGGCACGGCCGTCGCCTGCATGGCCCTCGTCTCCATGCTCGGCGCCCTCAACGGCTGGACCCTGCTGAGCGCCCAGACGCCCTACGCGGCGGCCCGCGACGGCCTCTTCCCGAAGGTCTTCGCCAGGAAGCGGCGCGGGGTCCCCACGGTCGGCGTCCTCGTGACCGTCGTCCTCGCCTCGCTGCTCACCGTCTACAACTACACGGCAGGCACCGCGGGCGTCTTCGAGACCCTCGTCCTCGTCACGACCTTCACCGCCACCGTGCCCTATCTGCTCTCCTCCGCCGCGCAGTTCCACTTCCTCCTCTCCGGACAGTCCGACCGGGTCCACCGCCCCCGGCTGATCCGCGACACCGTCCTCACCCTCGCGGCCTTCGGCTTCTCCCTCTGGCTGGTCGCGGGCTCCGGCTACGCAGCCGTCTACCAGGGCGTGCTGTTCCTCTTCGTGGGCGTGCTCGTGTACGCGGGGATGTCGGCCCGCAGGCGGCGCGCGGCCGCGGATGAGGGGACGACGAGCTCCTGACCGGCGTGTTCGCCGCCCATGCGGTGACGTGATCGCCGCCCGTGCGGTGACGTGATCGCCGCCCGTGCGGTGAACCGGTGAATCACGGTCCCCACCCGTAGGCCGCCCGGGCGGATCTCGGGCCGGACACGCGTGTCGGGACCCCGGCGGGGCAGTACGGATCTCCGTGAGCCCCGCGCCCGAGCCGACCACCGCGCCGCCCGCCACCCCGGCGGGCCGCCCGGCGCGCGCGAGGCAGGGGGCCGCGCGGCAGGTGTGCGCGCGACCGGGGTGTGCGCGACAGGACTGCGCGCGGCAGGACTCCGCGCGACCGGGGTCCTCGTGGCCCGGGTGGCGGCGCCGTTGCCCGGCCTCCGGCCGGCGCCTCTGGGTCGTGCTGCTCCTCGTCCTCGCCGCGCTGATCGGCACCGGGGCCGCCGGCACGCTCACCGGCGGGGCCGAACTCCGGCCCGCCGCCGCCTCCCCGGCCTCCGACCCGAGCGGCGAGACCCACGACCCGGCCGGCACCGAGGCCGGACTGCCCGGCCGCTCCCGCCGGCACCGGACGGGCATCCGCCCGGTCCGGCACCCGCGCCGCCTCCCGTACGGCGCCCGGGACCGGCGACGCACCCCGGCCCACGTCCCCGTCCCCGGCCCGCGCGGCGACGCGCTCCGGTGCGTGGTGATGCGCTGCTGAGAGGCCCACGCCTCTCCGCAGCCCCGACATCACCCCCCCCGCACCACGAGGAGCTCCGCCATGCCCGTCGACCCGTTCGCCGTTCTCCAGGCCCTGCTGCGCGCCGAGGCCTCCCGGTCCCAGCGCCCCGAACGCCGGGCGCCCGAGCCCGCCGCCCCGGCGGCCGATCCCGCCCCGGAGCCGGCACCCGAGCCGCCCGCGTACCGGGACGAACGCCTCCGCTGACCCTCCGTCACGCCCCGACGCGGGCCGCGGCGAATCCGATTGCGTACCGGTGTCCGGGCGTACGAGGGTGTTCCGATGACCTCGACCGACCCGGAACACCAGCCCCGATCGGTCCGCCGGACCCGCGTCCGGCGAGGAGCGGGAGGTGCTGCGGGGACCCGGGGCCACCGCCGGCCCCCCGCCTCGTCCGCCCTTCCCGCGCCGCGCCGCGGAACGGCTCCTCGCCTTCGCGCGGCGACCCTACTGGGACCGCCCGGACCCCTCGTACCGCATCCGCCGCTGGCCCGACCTCACCGCGCTCTGCCTCGCCACGGTCTTCTTCTGGTCGAGCCTGACCCCGTCCCTCGTGCCCCGCCCCTGGTACCTCCAGGGCCTCGTCGGCGGGATCACCGCCGTCATCGGATACGCCCTCGGCTCCGGCCTCGCCTGGCTCTACCGGACGGTCGCCCCGTGGCGGCCGCCCACCCGGTTCCGTACCCGCTGCTGGCAGGCGTACTGGCTGCTCAGCCCGGTCCTCGCCGTCTGGTTCATCTCCGAGAGCGCCCGGATGCAGCGTCAGCTCCGGGTCCTCCAGGGGCTCCCGCCCGCCCTCACCTGGCACACGCCGATGATCGCCCTCATCGCCCTCGGCCTGCTGCTCGCCGCGCTCCTCGTCGCCCGCGCCGTCCGACTCGGCTCCGTCACCCTGATACGACAGCTCGGCCGGCTCATGCCCCGGCCGGTCGCGTTCGCCGTCGGCGTGGTCGTCTCCGCCCTCCTCGTCCTCGTCGGCGTCCGCGACATCGTCTTCGACCGAGGAGTCGTCGACATCGCCGACCGCATCGCCGAGGCCACCAACGGCGGGACCAAGGAAGGCATCAGACGCCCCGCCTCCCGGCTCGTCTCCGGCGGACCGGGCTCCCTCATCCCCTGGGAGGACCTCGGCTACCAGGGCCGTAACTTCGCCGGCTCCACCCCCACCCGCGACACCCTCAGCGCCTGGACCGGCCGGCCCGCCCGCGACCCCGTCCGCGTCTACATACCGTCCGCGCTGCCCGCCGCCTTCCAGGACGACAGCCCCTTCGCCGCCCAGGCCAGGCTCGCCGTCCGCGAACTCGAACGCACCGGCGCCTTCGACCGCGCCGTGCTCGCCGTCGCCGGCACCACCGGCACCGGCTGGGTCGACCCGAACGTCGCCGAGGCCCTGGAGTACATGTACGAGGGGGACAGCGCGATCGTCGCCGTCCAGTACTCGTACCTCCCCAGCTGGGTCTCCTTCCTCGTCGACAAGGAGAAGGCGGGCCAGGCCACCCGGGCCCTCGTCGACGCCGTACGCGCCAGGCTCGACACCCTCCCCGACGGCCACCGGCCCCGGCTCGTCGTCACCGGCGAGAGCCTCGGCGCCTACGCCGTCGAAGCCTCCTTCGACAGCGCCGACGACCTCCTCGCCTCCACCGACGGAGCCCTCCTCCTCGGCGCCCCCGACTTCTCCCCGATCTCCCGCGAGATCCGCCGCGACCGCGACCCGGGCAGCCCCGTCTGGCGCCCCCAGTACCGGGACGGCGCCCACATCCGCTTCGCCCAGTTCCCCGAGACCGACCTCGCCCGCCCGGCCGCCGCATGGGAACACCCGCGCGCGGTATATCTGCAGAACGCCTCCGACCCCGTCGTCTGGTGGTCGCCCGACCTCCTCCTCGACAGGCCCGCCTGGCTGGACGAACCCCTCGGGCCCGACATCACCCCCGAGATCACCTGGTTCCCCTTCGTCGCCTTCTGGCAGACCTCCGTCGACATGGCCGTCTCGTACGGGGTCGACGCCCCGCACGGCCACCGCTACGGCGCCGGAGCCGTGGACGGCTGGGCGGCCGTCCTCCCCCCGCCCGGCTGGACCGCCGCCGACACCACCCGGCTGCGCGCCTTCATCGGCCACCGGCCGGCGGCGTACTGAGACCGGGCAGCGGGCGAGGCAGCGGCCGTCCTCCCCCTCCCTCGCTCAGGCCGCCTCGACGGCCTCGAACGGCCGGGCCGCGCGCCGCCGTCCGTGCAGCCACACCAGGGCCGCCGCGACCGTGGCGAGGGACACGAGCGCCACCAGGGCCGGGACGAGACCGACGAGCGGGCCCGCCGCCAGGCAGCACACGCCGCCCAGGGCGAGGGCCGTCGGCCGCCGGCCCGTGGTGCGCAGCACGATCGCGGCCGCGCCCAGCAGATACACACCGACGCCCCCGGTCAACGACCAGGCGACGACGCCGTGGAGGGGCTCGGCGAGGCCGTAGTGCCCGGTGTCGGCGACCTGTTGGAGGACCTTCTTCATCCCGAGCGCGGTGAGCACCACGCCCGCGACCAGCGGCAGGTGCAGGAACGTGTACACGTCCCGCGCGAACCGGGTGCGGTCGTCGCCGTGGAGACCGGCGAGCCGGTGCTCGGCCGCCTCGCCGAGCTGCCGGAAGTACAGCCGCCACAGCCCGGCCGAGAGCAGCAGCCCGGCCGCCGAGGCGCCGAGCACGGCGAAGGTCAGCGGGAAGCCGGACACGCCGACGCCCATCGCGACGATGGACTCGCCGAGCGCGATGATCACGATCAGGCCGTGCCGCTCGGAGAAGTGCCCGGGGGAGTTGACCCGCCAGCCGGTCGCGCCGGTCACGAAGATGCCGAGGTAGTCGACGGCCACCGCCCCCAGCCACAGCAGGAGTTGGACCCGGCCGCTGTACGCGCTGCCGATCAGGAGCAGCACCAGCGGCGGGACGACGGACGTCAGGGCCGTGCGGCGCAGAGTGGCGCGCAGGGCGGGGTCGTCGGGGCTGGAGATCCAGTACGAGGCCAGGTGCAGGACACGCACCGCGCCGTAGCAGAGCACGAACACCAGCGGCGTCGGCAGCCCGCCCGGCGCGTCCGCGAACACGTCCGGGACGGCGAGCGACACGATCAGGACGACGGCCATCACCGTGACGAGGACCCCGAACAGGGCGCCGGAGTCGGCCCGTACGACATTCCCCAGCCAGGCGAAGCAGCACCAGCACCACCACAGCAGCGCGAGGACGACCATCGCGCCGACCACCCGCACCGGCGAGGGCGCGGCCGCCATCAGAGCGGTGACCTGCGTGATCGCGTACACGAACACCAGGTCGAAGAAGAGCTCCGCGGGCGTCACCGCGTGATCGTCCCCGGTGGCCACCATCCGGGCCCGTTCCCTGTTCCACGCCATGTGTCTCTCCCCCTCCGGGGAGACCACTCCCGGCCACCCCGGCGCGAACAATACTCACGCCCGGGCCCCGGTGACACACGGTTCCGCAACGGACGGAACGCCACCCGCACACCCCGGGCCCACGCGCACCGTCCGTCGGGCAGGGTGATGACCCGCAACAGCCAACTTCCCTCCCGATCAGCGGTGTTGCCCCGCCCCGCCGCAGACGTTCCGAGGCGCCGACGACCGGCGGCGAGGGCGCATTACCTCCCAGGTAATCGACCCCCTCCGGCCCGCCCGGCATGCTCGGAGACACCGGAACCCGGGCGGCGCACTCCGCTCGGGCTCCGGGTCCACCATCAGCGCGAACGTCCCCCATGGAGGGTGATCCGCCATGTCCCAGGCCCTGCTCGCCGGTCTCGCCCGTACCACCCGTCCGCAGTCCGCGGTGCGCCGGTTCCTCGCCCTCGACGCCGTCGTCACCGGGGCGAACGGGATCGCCTACGCCCTCGCCTCCGGCCCGCTCGGGGAGTTCCTCGGCATCGACGCGGGCCTGCTGCTCGAACTGGGCATCCTGCTCGCGGTGTACGCGGCCGGCGTGGCCTGGCTCGCGAGCCGCCCGCAGCCCCCGGCGCTCGGCGTGAAGCTCGTCGTCGACATCAACGCGGTCTGGGCCGTCCTCAGCATCGTCGCCCTGGTCGCCTGGCTGGAGCCGACCACCGCCGGGCTGGTGTGGACGCCCCTCCAGGCGGCCACCGTCGGCGGCTTCGCCCTCGCGCAGTGGGCGGCGCTCCGGGCCGTCGCCGCTAGCCGCTGAGCGGCGGCAGGGACTGGAGGTACGCGACCGTCTCCGGGTCGGCCGGGAGGAACGTCTCGATGGCCAGCTCGGCGACCGTCACGTCCAGCGGGGTGTTGAACGTCGAGATCGACGACACGAACGACAGCACCCGCCCGTCGTGCTCGATCCGCAGCGGCAGCGCGAAGTACGGGTACACCTCCTCGGGCCCCGGGGCGCCGACCTCGTCGTCGTCGACCGAGCCCGGCGGCGGCGGATACGCCGTCACCTCCGCGTACAGCGCCCGCAGCGACTCCGAACGGGCCAGACCGATCTGACGCTCCATCTGGTGCAGCAGATGCCCGCGCCACTCCGGCAGGTTCCTGATCCGGGGCGCGAGCCCCTCCGGGTGCAGGGTGATCCGCATCGCGTTCAGCGGCGGCGTCAGGAGATGCTCCGGCAGCCCGTCCAGCAGCAGCCCGATGCCCCGGTTCGCCGCCACCACCGTGTACGAACCGTCCACCACGAGCGCCGGATACGGCTCGTACCCCTGCAGCAGCTGCTCGATGCCCGCCCGCAGCGTCTCCAGGCGCGGGGCGTCGAGCGGCGACTCCTCGTACCGCGGCGCGTACCCGGCGGCCAGCAGCAGCGCGTTCCGCTCGCGGACCGGCACATCCAGGTGCTCGGCCAGCCTCAGGACCATCTCCTCGCTCGGCCGGGAGCGGCCCGTCTCCACGAACGAGATGTGCCGCGCCGAGGAGTCCGCACGCAGCGCGAGCTCCAGCTGGCTCAGCCGCCGCTGCTCGCGCCAGCCTCGCAGCAGTGGTCCCACTCCCGTGTCGTTCACGACCGTTGTCATGGCCAGACGGTATCCCAGAGGGGGACCCGGGTAGTTTCCCCCGGGGACCTCTGTCCGTCACCCGCGCCACCCGACCGGAGGGAGCACCGCCGTGCCCACACAGCCGCTGTCGCAGAAGGAGATCGAGGACCGACTGCGGGAGCTCCCCGGCTGGTCCGTCGAGGCCGACCGGCTCACCCGCGAGTACCGGCTCGGCGACCACTTCGCGGCGACCGCGTTCGTCGTCCACGTCGCCAGGATCCAGCAGGAGCTCGACCACCACTCGGATCTCACCCTCGGCTACAACACCGTCGCCCTGTCCGTGAACACCCACTCCGCCGGCGGCGCCGTCACGGAGAAGGACTTCGGGCTCGCCGAGCGGGTGGAGGGGATCGCCCCGGGCCACGGCGCCGCCTGACGTACGGTCAGCCGCCGACCGCCCTCCGTCCGACCGTCCTCCGTCCGACCGTCCTCCGTCCGACCGTCCTCCGTCCGGGCGTCCTCGGTCAGGGCGTCCTCGGTCCGGGCCGCCCTCCGTCCGGGCCGCCCTCCGTACGCCCATCCGCCTCCCGCCCCCCGTACGGTCACGCCCCTCGTACGATCGACGGCATGCCGGAGACCCTGCTCGACTACGAGACCGAAGCGGCGCACTACGACAGGACCCGGGGTGGGGTGCCCCGGGCCGCCGCCGCGGCCGAGGCCGTCCTGGGCCTCGTGCCGCCCGGCGCCCGGACCCTGCTCGACCTGGCCTGCGGCACCGGCCTCGTCACCGAACGGCTCACCCGGCCCGGACTGCGCGTCTACGGGGCCGACGCCGCCCACGCCATGCTGCGGGTCGCCGACGGCCGCGCACCCGGCCGGGTCGTCCGCGCCGACGCCCGGCGACTGCCGCTCCCCGACGCCTCCCTGGACGCGGTCAGCGCCGTCTGGCTGCTGCACCTCGTCCCCTTCGCGGCGGAGATCGTCGCCGAGGCCGCCCGCGTCCTGCGCCCCGGCGGCGTCCTCATCGCCACCGTCGACAAGGACGCGGCCCACGACGTCGGCAGCGACATCGACAGCGTCCTCCGCCCGTACCGCTCGGCCGGGGCCGCCTCCGACCGCGCCGACCTCATCACCCGGTCCGCCGCCGCCCACGGCCTCGCACCCGCCCCCGGCACCCGCTTCACGGGACACGGCCAGGGCGCCACCCCGCGCGACACCGTGCGGAAGCTGCGCGCCGGGTACTTCGCCTCCTGGTTCCCCGGTGACGCGGCGGCCGTCGAGACGCTCGCCACCGCTCTCGCCGCCCTCCCGGACCAGGACCGTCCCCGGGCCGATCCCCGGTACCGGCTCGCCCGCTTCGTCCGGCAGGGCTGAGGCGGCACCCGCGGGCCGGGGGCTCAGGCCCCCTCGCCGGCCCAGGTCGCGTCCGCGAACGCGCCGAAGGACCGCGGCTCGCGACCCAGGACCCGCTTCACGCCGTCCGTCACCGAGGCGTTGTGGCCGTCGAGGAGCGTCGCGAACAGGGCCGCGAGCCATTCGGCCTCCGGCGCCGGAAGCCCGAACCCGGTGAGCATCCCCGCGTACTCGGACGGGGACACGGCTTGGTAGGCCACCGGACGCCCCGAGGCGCGCGAGATCTCCGCCGCCACCTCCGCGAAGCCGATCGGACGGGGCCCCGTCAGCTCGTGCACCCGCCCCGCGTGACCGTCCGTCGTCAGGGTCTCGACGACCACGTCCGCGAGGTCGTCCAGGTCGATGAACGGCTCCGCCGTGTCACCCGCCGGGAAGACGACCACGCCCTCCGCGGCGCCCTCCGCGAGCAGTCCCTCGGAGAAGTTCTGCGCGAAGAACGCGGCCCGTACGACGGTCAGTTCCACCCCGGCGGCCGCCGCGCGCAGCGCCTCCTCCGCCACGACCGCCTCCGGCTCCCCGCGCCCGGACAGCACCGTCAGCCGCCGTACGCCGTGCTCCGCGGCCAGCCGGCCGAAGGTCTCCATCGCCTGGACCCCGCCGGGCGCCGCGAGATCCGGGTAGTAGGCCACGTAGGCGGCGTCCGCGCCCCGCAGCGCCGGGCCCCAGGTCTCCGGGGCCTCCCAGTCGAAGGGCGTCGAGCCGGAACGGGACCCGGCGCGGACGGTCGCCCCGCGCGCCGTGAGCCGCTCGGCCACGCGGCGCCCGGTCTTGCCGGTGGCGCTCGTCACCAGGACGGTCACGCTCTCACCGTTCGCGCCCTGCCCGTTCGCGCTCTGCTCGTTCGCCTTCTGCTCGTCGATGCCCTGCCCGTTCGCGCCCCGCCCGTTCGCGCTCTGCTCGTCGATGCCCTGCTCGGTCCGCGTGTCGTTCGTCTGCTTCGTCATGGGTCAAGACTCCCGCCCACGGCGCCCGCCGCCCATGCTCCGCCGTCTCACACCCCTATGTCTCCGTCTCACCGGCCCGCCTACCCTGGTGACCCATGGACGCACTCGCCGGACTCCTCGACGGACCCCGCGCCCGGGGCGCCTTCCTGCTCCGCATGGTCATGGAGCCGCCGTGGTCGGTGCGCATCGAGGACGCCGCCCCGATCTGCGTGATGTGCGTGACCGAGGGCGAGGCCTGGGTCGTACCCGACTCCGGCGAGTCCGTGGTGCTGCGGCCCGGGGACATCGCCATCGTCCGGGGCCCGGAGCCGTACACCGTCGCCCACACCCCCGACGCCCCGCCCACCGCCGTGATCGGGCCCGACGGCGTCTGCACCACCCTCAGCGGGGAGCCGCTCGCCGACCGCATGCGGCTCGGCGTCCGCACCTGGGGCAACGCGCCCGACGGCGGGACCACCGTCCTCGTCGGCACGTACCGCATGGACGGCGAGGTCGGCCGCCGGCTGCTCGACGCCCTGCCGGCGCTGCTCCACCTGCCCGCCGACGCGTGGAACTGCCCCCTCATGCCGTTCCTCGGCGAGGAGATCGCCCGGGACGAACCCGGCCAGACCGTCGTCCTCGACCGGGTCCTCGACCTGCTGCTCATCTCCGGCGTCCGCGCCTGGTTCTCCCGGCCGGGCGCCGAGGCCCCCGCCTGGTACCGGGCCATGGGCGACCCGGTCGTCGGCCGCGCGCTGCGGCTGCTCCAGGACGACCCCGCCCACCCCTGGACCGTCGCCTCGCTCGCCGCGAAGACGGGCGTGTCCCGGGCCGCGCTCGCCCGACGCTTCACCGAACTCGTCGGCGAGCCCCCGATGGCGTACCTCACCGGCTGGCGGCTCGCGCTCGCCGCCGATCTGCTGCGCGAGAGCGACGCCACCGTCGAGTCCGTCGCCCGGCAGGTCGGCTACAGCGGCGCCTTCGCGCTGAGCGCCGCGTTCAAGCGGGTCAGGGGCGTCAGCCCGCAGGAGCACCGGGCCGGGGCGTGACGCGGCGGGTCACGACCCGCCGAGTATGACGATACGGGCAACACAGGAGCGATTTTCTTGCCGGAACGGCAACGCTTCTCGCGCTCGCGGCCGACTCGACGCACGCTGGACCCATGAGCCAGCACACCGCAACGCACCACGGCCACACGCACGGCGACGCGCACGGCCACCAGCACACTCCCGGAGACCCGCACACCTCCGGCCACCGGCACGGCCACGGTGGTTCCCACCACGACGGCGCCCCGCTCGACTGGAACGCGATCGCCCCGCTCCTGGAGCGACAGGCGGAGACCGAGAGCGCCGCCTATGCGGACGCCGCCGCCTGGCTCGGCACGCTCACCCCCGCGCAGGGCGTCCGCCGGGTCCTCGACGTCGGCAGCGGCCCCGGTGTCGTCACCGGCGTCCTCGCCGAGGCCTTCCCGGCGGCCGAGGCGGTCGCCGTCGACGGCAGCCCCGAACTCCTCGTCCGCGCCCGCGAACGCGCCGGGGAACACGGCCTCGGCGCCCGGGTCTCCACGCTCCACGCCGAACTCCCGGACGGCATCGCCGAGCTGGGGAGGGCCGATGTGATCTGGGCCGGCAACTCCCTGCACCACATCGGCGACCAGCGGGCCGCCCTCGTCGAGTTCGCGGGCCTGCTGAACCCCGGCGGCCTGATGGTCCTCGTCGAGGGCGGGCTGCCCGCCCGGCACCTGCCCTGGCACATCGGCTTCGGCCGTCCCGGCCTCGAGGCACGCCTCGACGCCGCCAACGCCGACCGGTTCGCCGAGATGCGCGCCGAGACCCCCGGGCACAAGGACGAGCCGGACGACTGGCGGGCCCTGCTCGCCGACGCGGGCCTCACCCCCGCCGGCACCCGCACCTTCCTCACCGACGTTCCCGCGCCGGTGTCCCCGGTCGTACGGGAACTGGCCCTCACCCACTTCGGCCGGGTCCGGGACGGCTTCGGCGACCGGCTCGACGCGGACGACCGCGCGATGCTCGACCGGCTCCTCGACCCGGCCGACGCGATGTCGCTCCACCACCGCACGGACCTGTTCTACCTCGCGGCCCGCACGGTCCACACCGCGCGCAAGGGCTGAGGACCGCCACACCCCTCGGCCGTGACCAGCCGTGACCGGCGTGACCGGCCGTGACCGGCCGTGACCGGTGTGACCGGCGTGACCGGTCGTGACCGGCGGGTCAGGACACCGGTTCCAAGCGCCACCACTGGAACGGGGAGTCGGTGTCCTCCCACTGCCGTACGTTGCCGCCGTCCTCCTTGGAGTCGTCGGCGACCTCCAGGAACAGCCCGCTGATGAAGCTCACCAGGGCCACCGTCCCCGGCGACTGGAGGTCCTGCTCGATGATCCACTCCTGCGCGCCGAAGTTGTTCGCCTTCCACTGCTGGATGTTGGCGCCGTTCTCCGTGGACGCGTTGGCGACGTCGAGCCGCTTGCCGCTGGCTGCGTTGACCAGGTGGTAGAGCCCGCCGCCGTTCGGCACGGAGGTGATCTGCCAGTGCTGGCCCGGCGTGCCCTTCTCGGTGCCCTGCTGCACGTTGGCACCGCTGCGGCTCGACCCCTCGTACACCTCGAGGAGCAGCCCACTGGCCACGTTCCGCACCCGGTAGAGGCCTTCCTCCACGGGCACCGGAGACCCACCACTCACCGCGTCGACTCCCTCGCTCGCCGCTCGGCCCACTGCTTCACGGTCCTCCGCCGACTCTATGCCGGGGGTACGACAACGGCGCCGAGGTCCGGGTGGACCTCGGCGCCGTCTTCGTCACGACCGCCGGAGCGCGACCGGTGTCACGCGAGACCCTTCGGGGCCGTCACGCGACCCGTCGGGGGCGTCAACCCGTCAGGCGCCGAACTCCGCGGGGTTCGGGCCCAGTCGGCGGTTCTCGTCGAGGGCGGCGATCGCCGCCAGGTCCTCGGCGTCCAGCTCGAAGCCGAAGACGTCGATGTTCTCCCGGATACGGGACGGGGTGACCGACTTCGGGATCACCACGTTCCCCAGCTGGAGGTGCCAGCGCAGCACGACCTGGGCCGGGGTCCGCCCGTGCTTGCGGCCGATCGCGACGATCGCCGGCACGTCCAGGAGCCCCTTGCCCGAGCCGAGCGGCGACCACGCCTCGGTCGCGATGCCGTGCGCGGCGTGCGCTTCGCGGGAGGCCTGCTGGGAGAGCTGCGGGTGGAGCTCGATCTGGTTCACGGCGGGCACGACCGACGTCTCGCCGATCAGCCGCTCCAGGTGGTCCGGGAGGAAGTTCGAGACGCCGATCGCCTTGGCGCGCCCGTCCGCGTAGATCTTCTCGAACGCGCGGTAGGTGTCGACGTACGCGTCCTTCGAGGGGACCGGCCAGTGGATCAGGTACAGGTCGACGTAGTCGAGACCCAGCTTGTCGAGCGAGGCGTCGAAGGCCTTCAGCGTCGAGTCGAAGCCCTGCTCGCTGTTCCACACCTTGGTGGTGACGAACAGGTCCTCGCGGGCGATCCCGGACGCGGCCACGGCACGCCCCGTGCCCTCCTCGTTGCCGTAGATCGCGGCGGTGTCGATCGAGCGGTAGCCGGCCTCCAGGGCGGTCGCCACGGCCGCGGCGGCCTCGTCGTCCGGCACCTGCCAGACACCGAAGCCCAGCTGCGGCATCCGCACGCCGTTGTTCAGGGTGACCGAGGGAACCTTGCTGTCCGTGCTCACGTGGAGGGGATCCTTACGTTGTGGCGGGTCCTGTCTTACTGCTCCCAGCTTCAACGATCCGGGGGCGTCTCGCATTCCGCCCGCCGCCTCTGGCCGCCTGCCGCGCCGGTCCGCGCACCGCCTCTGGCCGCCCGCCGCGCCGGTCCGCCCGCCGCGCCGGGTCGTTCGCCGCCTCGGGCCGCGCACCGCGCCGGGTCGCCTTCCCGGGCGTCGTTCGCCTCCCGGGCGTGCGGCTCAGCCGTACAGCGCCGCGACCTCCGCCGCGTACGCCCGCTCGATCGCCTTCCGCTTCAGCTTCAGGGACGGGGTCAGCAGCCCGTGCTCCTCGCTGAACGGATGCGCCAGGATCCGGAACGTACGGATGGACTCGGCCTGCGACACCAGCGTGTTCGCCGCCACCACCCCCCGCCGGATCTCCGTCTCCAGGGACGGATCGCGTACGAGCTCCGCCGGCGCGAGCGGCGCACGCCCCTGCATCGCGAGCCAGTGCTCCACCGCCTCCTGGTCGATGGTCACGAGCGCGGCGATGTACGGCCGGTCGTTGCCGACGACGATGCACTGGGCGATCAGCGGATGCGCCCGCACCCGCTCCTCGAGGCCCGTCGGCGCGACGCTCTTGCCGCCCGAGGTCACCAGGATCTCCTTCTTGCGCCCGGTGATCGTCAGATAGCCGTCCTCGTCGAGGGAGCCCAGGTCCCCGGTCGCCAGCCAGCCGTCGTTGAGGACGGCGGCGGTCGCCTCGGGGGCGTTGAGGTAGCCGGAGAACACCTGGCCGCCGTGCAGCCACACCTCGCCGTCCTCCGCGATGTGCACCGTCGTCCCCGGGACCGGCTGCCCCACCGTGCCGTACCGGGTCCGCTCCGGCGGGTTCGCGGTCGCGGCGGCCGAGGACTCCGTCAGGCCGTACCCCTCGAAGACCGTGACCCCCGCACCCGCGAAGAACAGCCCCTGCCGGCGGTCCATCGCCGAACCGCCCGACATAGCGTGCCGGAGCCTTCCGCCGAGGGCCGCGCGGACCTTCGCGTACACCGTCTTCTCGAAGAACTGGTGCTGCACGCGCAACGCCGCCGAAGGCCCGGGACCGGTACCGAAGGCCTTGTGCTCCAGCGCCTCCGCGTACGCGACCGCCACCTCCACGGCCTTGTCGAACGGGCCCGTCTTCCCCTCCCGCTCCGCCTTGCGCCGCGCCGCGTTGAAGACCTTCTCGAAGACGTACGGAACGGCCAGCACGAAACTCGGCCGGAAGGCGGCGAGGTCCGGGATCAGCTCCGCCGCGGCCATCACCGGCTGATGGCCCAGTTTCACCCCGGTCCGGACCGCCGCCACCTCCACCATCCGCCCGAAGACGTGCGCGAGCGGCAGGAACAGCAGCGTGGACGCCTCCTCGCCCGGCCGGGAACGGAACACCGACTCCCAGCGGCCCACCAGCATGTCCGTCTCGAACATGAAGTTGGAATGGGTGATCACACAGCCCTTGGGGCGGCCGGTCGTCCCCGACGTGTAGATGACCGTCGCCACCGTCTCCGGGGTCACCGCCCGCCGGTGCCGGTGCACGACGTCCTCGTCGATGTCCGCCCCGGCGGCCGTCAGCTCGGCCACCGCGCCCGCGTCCAGCTGCCACAGGCGCTGGAGCCGGGGCAGCCGGTCGACCACCGAACCGATCGTCATCGCGTGGTCCTCGTGCTCCACCACACAGGCCGTGACCTCGGAGTCGTGCAGCATCCAGAAGACCTGCTCGGCGGAGGACGTCGGATAGATCGGCACGGGCTGTGCGCCCAGCGCCCACAGCGCGAAGTCGAACAGCGTCCACTCGTAGCGGGTGCGGGCCATGACGGCGACCCGGTCGCCGAACCGCACGCCCTCCGCGATCAGCCCCTTCGCCAGGCCGAGGACCTCGTCCCGGAACCGTCCGGCCGTCACGTCCCGCCACGCGCCGTCCGGACCCTTCCGGCCGAAGGTGATCCGGTCCGGCTCAGTCAGGGCACGCTCGAACACGGCGTCCGCCAGACCGCCGACCTGAGGCGCCGCCTCGACGGGCGGCACGGTGAACTCGCGCACTGACCTGCTCCTCGACGGCTCGATGGCTGGAAAAGCTCGTTGTAGCGCTCCGTACAGCGCGGGTGACGGTACCCCACGGCACTGCCCGGCGGGAGGGCCTTCACCAAGCCGGGACATTCCGTGTTCGTACAGGTCAGGGTGGGTGGCAGAGTCAAGTCACGGGTGCTGCGGGGGCGTTACCGACCGCTCGGTACGTCCACCGGGCGGGAATCTCCACGGAATCTGTACGCGCCGCTCACGGGCCGCCACCCGGCGAGGCACCGCACCTGCACGTGCGGGGCCGCCCGGCCAGGGCCCGCAGGCGCTCACCCCCGCCCGCCCGCGCGGCCGGGGGCGGGCGCCCACGAGGCATGCCCCCGCCACCGCGACAGCCCTGCGCACGGCCCGGGCAGGGCGCGCACGGGCCGCTCCGGCCCCGTTCAGCCCGGCCGGTGCAGCCGGTCGCCGCCCGCCAGGATCGCCTCCGCCAGCGCGTCCGCCGCCTCCTGCACCGCCCCGCCCCGGCGCCCCGCGCGCAGCACGAAGCCGACGTCGCCGAGCTCCGGAAGCCCCGCCACCGGCACCAGGCCGGGCGGCACCAGACCCCGCGTGTGCGCCATCACGCCCAGGCCCGCACGGGCCGCCGCCACGTTCGCGCTCAGGCTGGAACTCGTACACGCGATCCGCCACGCCCGGCCCTGCGCCTCCAGGGCCTCGAGGGCCCGCGCCCGGGTGATCCCCGGCGGCGGGTACAGGATGAGCGGAACCGGACGGTCGGGATCCAGCCGGAGCCCGGGCGCCCCGATCCAGATCAGGGAGTCCTCCCACACGAGCCGCCCCTCACTCTCCCCGCCCCGCCGCTTGGCCAGGATCAGATCCAGCCGGCCCGCGGCGAGCCGGGCCTGGAGCGTGCCGGACAGCTCGACCGTCAGCTCCAGGTCGACCTCCGGGTGCTCGCGCCGGAACGACTCCAGGATCTCCGGCAGCCGGGTCGTCACGAAGTCCTCCGACGCCCCGAAGCGCAGCCGCCCGCGCAGCCGCGTCCCACCGAAGTACGCCGCCGCCCGCTCGTGCGCCTGAAGGATCGTCCGCGCGAAACCGAGCATCGCCTCCCCGTCCTCGGTCAGCGCCACCCGATGGGTGTCCCGGGTGAACAGCGGCCGGCCCGTCGCCTCCTCCAGGCGCCGCACATGCTGGCTGACGGTCGACTGCCGCAGCCCGAGGCGGTCCGCGGCCCGGGTGAAGCTCAGCGTCTGGGCCACGGCGAGGAAGGTGCGGAGATGGGTGGGCTCGTACACAGGACGACCGTAACGCCTCCGCGACCTGCTTATCGCGAAACACGATGACAGTCAGAGCCCTGTACGGGATTCCCGATCACCGAGCCCTGGGCCAGGATGGAAAGGCGCGGGACACCCTCTCGCCGAGCACAGAGCAGTGGAGCCCATGACCGCCCGTACGCCCGCCCCCACCCCGCGCCGAAGCCGCCCCGGCCTACCGCGCCGCGCCCTCCGGCTGCCGTCCTGGCTCCCCGTCGACGGGTACATCCTGGCGCTGCTCGGCACGGTCGGCCTCGCCGCGCTGCTCCCCGCGTCCGGCGGCGCCGCCCACGTCGCGGAAGGCGCCTCCACCGGAGCCGTGGCCCTCCTCTTCTTCCTCTACGGCGCCCGGCTCTCCACCCGCGAGGCGCTCGACGGCCTCAAGCACTGGCGGCTCCACCTCACCGTCCTCGGCAGCACCTTCCTGCTCTTCCCGCTCCTCGGACTCGCCGCCCGCGGCCTCGTCCCCACCGTGCTCACCCCGCAGCTCTACAGCGGCCTCCTCTTCCTCTGCCTCGTGCCGTCCACCATCCAGTCCTCCATCGCCTTCACCTCGATCGCCCGCGGCAACGTCCCCGCCGCGATCTGCGCGGGCTCCTTCTCCTCCCTCGCAGGCATCGTCCTCACCCCGCTGCTCGCCGCACTCCTCCTCGGCAACAGCGCGGGCGGCCTCTCCGCCGACGCGCTCATGAAGATCGTGCTCCAGCTCCTCGTACCGTTCCTCGCCGGACAATTCCTGCGGCGCTGGGTCGGCGGCTTCCTCGTCCGCCACAAGAAGGTCCTCGGGTACGTCGACCGCGGCTCGATCCTCCTCGTCGTCTACACCGCCTTCAGCCAGGGCATGGTCGCCGGCATCTGGCACCTGGTGACCCCGGCCCGGCTCGGCCTGCTGCTCGCCGCCGAGGCCGTCCTGCTCGCGGCGATGCTGGCCCTGACCTGGTACGGAGCCGGGCGCCTCGGCTTCGGCCGGGCGGACCGGATCGCGATCCAGTTCGCCGGGTCGAAGAAGAGCCTGGCGGCCGGACTGCCGATGGCGAGCGTCCTCTTCGGCGCCCAGGCAGCCCTCGCCGTCCTCCCGCTGATGCTCTTCCACCAGATGCAGCTGATGGTGTGCGCGGTGATCGCGAAGCGCCGCGCCCGTGACGCGGACGGGGATCCCGGGACGGAGGGGACCGCGGTGACCCCCTCGGCGGCTCCCGCCGTAGGCCGGATCACACCCACGACCACCCCAGGGTGATCATCGCGGCCGCTACGGTGCTCCCATGCCCGCACTCGATTCCGGCCGCACCGCGCTCGTCCTCGTCGACCTCATGGAACGCATCGTCGCGCTGCCCCTCGCGCCCCGCCCCGGCACCGACGTCCTGTCGGCCGCCGCCCGGCTCGCCGACACCTTCCGGGCCGCCGGCGCGCCCGTCGTCCACATCCGGGTCGAACGCCCGAACGTCGACGTCCAGCCGCCCGGCAGCGGCCTCGTCGCCGACCTCGTCCGGGACGGCGAGCCCGTCGTCGTCAAGCGCACCATCGGCGGCTTCCAGGACACCGGACTCCATGCACTCCTCACCGGGTTCGGCGCCACCACCCTGGTCTTCGGCGGCATCGCCACCAACCTGGGTGTCGAGTCGACCGCCCGCGCGGCCGGGGACCTCGGTTACGACCTCGTCTTCGCCGAGGACGCCATGAGCGCGCTGACCGCCGACGAACACCGCGCCTCCGTCGACCTCGACTTCCCGCGCCTCGGCACGGTCGCCCCGGTCGCCGAGATCACCCTGGAAGCCTCTGCCCCCGCGACGACCCCGGACGGCCGCGCCGCCGCGACCACGCCCGACAGCCCTGCCCCCGCGACGACCCCGGACGGCCGCGCGTGACCCCGGTCCCGATACGTTACGGGGCCCGCCCCTGCTCTCTCGTCGTCTGCCGCGGCTGCTGCTGCGGCGACGCCCGCAAGAACCCCGGCACCGACCACGCCGGACAGCTCGCCCGCCTCCGGGAGGCCGCCGCGGCCTCCGGCGGCCGGCTCTCCGTCCGTACGAGCGACTGCCTCGGCCCCTGCGCCCAGGCCAACATCGTCGTCGTCCAGCCCTCCACCGAGGGCCGGCGGCGCGGCGGCCGGGCCGCCTGGGTCGCCTTCACCCTCGACCAGGACTCCCTCGACGACATCCTCGCCTGGACGGCCGCCGGAGGCCCCGGCATCGCCCCGCCCCCGGCCACCCTCGCTCTCCAGATGATCGACCCGCCGAAGAACTGACCCGCCCACGGCCCCCACGCGATGCCGTGGGGCCCGTGGGGCGCCCGGGTCCTTGTCACGGTCGGCCAAGGGGTACGGGGGAATCTTGGTGGTTTACGTCACCTGTTACCCATCAGTCGCTGGCAAGACTGGGGAATCCTGCCGACGATCGAACCACCGAGGGGGTCCCGGGATGACGGGCACTCGCATTGCCGCGCTCGGGCACTACCAGCCCGCCAAGGTGCTCACCAACCATGACCTCGCGGAGTTGGTCGACACCGACGACGCGTGGATCACCAGCCGGGTCGGTATCCGCACCCGGCACATCGGGGGGCCCGACGAACCCGTCGACGAGCTCGCCGCGCACGCGGCGGGCAAGGCCCTGGCCACCGCCGGACTCACCCCCGACGACATCGACCTCGTCCTCGTCGCCACCTCCACGGCCATCGACCGCTCGCCCAACACGGCCGCCCGCGTCGCCGCCCGCCTCGGCATGACCTCGCCGGCCACCATGGACCTCAACGTGGTCTGCGCCGGGTTCACCCACGCCCTGGCCACCGCCGACCACGCCGTACGGGCCGGTGGGTCCCGCCGCGCGCTGGTGATCGGCGCCGACAAGATGAGCGACGTGGCCGACTGGACCGACCGCACCACCTGCGTCCTCGTCGGCGACGGCGCGGGCGCCGCGATCGTCGAGGCCGTGGACGACGAGGCGCCGGGGGCCGTGCGCGGCATCGGCCCGGTCCTGTGGGGCTCGGTCCCGGAGATGGGCCACGCCGTCCGGATCGAGGGCACCCCGCCCCGCTTCGCGCAGGAGGGCCAGAGCGTCTACCGCTGGGCCACCCAGCAGCTGCCCGCCCTCGCCCGGCAGGCCTGCGAGCGGTCCGGCATCGGCCCCGAGGAGCTCGCGGGCGTCGTCCTGCACCAGGCCAACCTGCGGATCATCGAGCCGCTCGCCGCGAAGATCGGCGCCGTCAACGCGATCGTCGCCCGTGATGTCGTCGACTCCGGCAACACCTCGGCCGCCTCCATCCCGCTGGCCCTCGCCAAGCTCGTCGAACGCGGCGAACTCGCCTCCGGCGCCCCGGTCCTCCTCTTCGGCTTCGGCGGCAACCTGTCGTACGCGGGCCAGGTCGTCCGGGTGCCGTAGCGCGGTCCGTTACGGTCCGCTCCCGGCTGCCGCAGGACTGCGGACCGGGTCCGTCGGCCGTGCCCCGTTCGGCGGATCCCGGTTGGCGGCGCGCCGGTGGCGGACCTAGCTTCGATCGCGGTGAGGGTCGTCGTATTCCGGGCACGGAATCGCTCCGTGGCCGATCCCTCCCGTGATCTGGAGGACCGTCATGCGCGCGATACGTGCCGCTTCCGCCGCCCTGCTGAGCGCCGCCGTGGTGGTCATGGTCGCGCCGACCGCCCTCGCGAACGAGGACGACCGCACCATCACGTCGTTCGGCTTCTCCGTCAGCCCCGAGACCGTCGCCCCCGGCGGCACCGTGACGCTGAAGTCCGACGGCTGCGAAGTGCCGTCGGTGACCGTCACCTCCGGGGTGTTCGACACCGTGACCCTCAACGAGGGCCGTTCGGGCAACGCGACCGTGGACGTCGACGCCAAGGCCGGCACCCAGTACGAGATCACCTTCGACTGCAAGGGCGAGCGCGGCACCACCACCCTCACCATCACCCAGGGCGACACCGGCGGGAACACCACGGGGCACAACGAGAGCCTGCCGCCCGGAGCGCACAAGGGCGTGAAGGCCGGCTACGGCACCGCCGCCGCCTCCGGCGCGGACACCGACGGCCTCGGCGTCACCGAGGTGGTCACGGGTGTGCTGCTCATCGTCGGGGCGCTCGGCGCCGCCGTCGTCCTGACCCGCCGCCGCGCCACCGACGGCAGCGCCTGACGCCCGGGACCAGCGGGCTCTGAAACGGCCCCTCCGCCCCGGTGTGACGAGGTCCGGGACGGAGGGGCGCCACCACCGGCGGACGCCCGTGCGCGGGCGCCCCCGGGCACGCGGTCAAGGGCACGGGCGGCGGGCGGGACGACGCGCGGTCGGCGCGACCTCCGCTCCAGGCCCGCTCGGACGGTGTGCAGCCGGCGCGCTCACGGCGCGAGGAGGAGAGCGGACGTGGGGCGGTCGGACGGAGCCGGGCGGCACGGCGCGTGGGGGCTCGTCGCCGTCGTCCTCCTCGTCGGCGTCCACCTCGTGCGCGGCGGTGCGGACGAGATCCGGGCCGACGGCCCCCCACAGCCGCTCTCCGCCGCCGCACCCGACGGCACCCGCGCCGAAGCCGCGCTCGTCCCCGCCTCCGTACCCGATCCGCTGCCCCCGTCGACCCCGCTCCGGGTCCGCGTCCCGGCCGTCGGGATCGACGCGCCGGTCACGAAGGTCGGGCTCGACGCCGACGGCTGGATCGAGGCCCCACCGCCCGAGGAGAACAGACTCGCGGGCTGGTTCACCGGCGCGGTCACCCCCGGCGAGCGCGGCACCGCCGTCGTCGTCGGGCACGTTGACGTCCCCGGCGGCCGTGCCGTCTTCTACGACCTCGGCGCCCTCCGCAAGGGACACCGCGTGGAGATCGCGCGCCGCGACGGCCGGACCGCTGTCTTCGCCGTGTACGGGGTCGAGCTCGTCCCCAAGGAGGGCTTCCCCGCCGAGCGGGTCTACGGCGACGCCGGCGCGCCCGAGCTGCGCCTGATCACCTGCGGCGGCACGTTCACCGAGGAGAACGGCTACGCGGGCAACGTGGTGGTCTCGGCCCGTCTGGTCGAGGTCGTCGGTGCCGGTGCCGGTGCCGGTGCCCGCTGACCCTTCTCCCGCCGCCCCACCCGCCTTTGTCCCCAACCGGGAAAAAGTCGGAGCGGATTCCTGCGCAACTTCTTCCCACTCCGGTACGCCGCTGCTACGTTCCCCTCGAAAGCACGAAGACGAGCACGTACGAGAGGGAGGGGCGCGTGAGACGCATGACGGCACGACCTGCCAACCGGCATCAGGCGCGACTCCTCAGGCTGCTGCGCGACGGAGGACCCAACTCCCGCGCCCAGCTGGGAGATCAGATCGATCTCTCCCGCTCCAAGCTCGCCGTCGAGGTCGACCGGCTCCTGGAGACCGGTCTCGTCGTCGCCGATGGGTTCGCCGCCTCCCGGGGCGGCCGTCGCTCGCACAACATCCGGCTCGCGCCCGAACTCCGCTTCCTCGGCATCGACATCGGCGCCACCTCCATCGATGTCGCCGTCACCAACGCCGAGTTGGAGGTCCTCGGGCACCTCAACCACCCCATGGACGTCCGCGAAGGCCCCGTCGCCGTCTTCGAGCAGGCCCTGTCGATGGCGGCGAAGCTCCGCTCCACCGGGCTCGCGGAGGGCTTCGACGGCGCCGGCATCGGCGTCCCCGGACCCGTCCGCTTCCCCGAGGGCGTCCCCGTCGCACCGCCGATCATGCCCGGCTGGGACGGCTTCCCCGTACGGGAGGCACTCAGCCAGGAACTCGGCTGCCCCGTCATGGTCGACAACGACGTGAACCTCATGGCCATGGGGGAGCAGCACGCCGGCGTCGCCCGCTCGGTCGGCGACTTCCTCTGCGTCAAGATCGGCACCGGCATCGGCTGCGGCATCGTCGTCGGCGGAGAGGTCTACCGCGGTACGACGGGCAGCGCGGGGGACATCGGACACATCCAGGTCGAACCCGACGGCCGCCCCTGCGCCTGCGGCAACAACGGCTGCCTGGAAGCCCACTTCAGCGGCGCCGCCCTGGCCCGCGACGCCGAGGACGCGGCGCGCGGCGGCAGATCGGAGGAGCTCGCCGCCCGGCTCGCGGCGGCCGGTCACCTCACCGCCGTCGACGTCGCGGCGGCGGCCGCCGCCGGAGACGCCACTTCACTCGCCCTCATCCGTGAGGGCGGAAACCGGGTCGGGCAGGTCATCGCCGGACTCGTCAGCTTCTTCAACCCCGGTCTGGTGGTGATCGGGGGCGGAGTCACCGGCCTCGGCCACAACCTCCTCGCCAGCGTCCGCACCCAGGTCTACCGGCAGTCCCTGCCCCTGGCCACCGGCAACCTGCCCATCGTCCTGGGCGAACTGGGCCAGACAGCCGGGGTCACGGGCGCGGCCCGCCTCATCAGCGACCACCTCTTCTCCCCGGCGTAACACCTCCGGGTAGCCCGTCGGCTTCCTCTCCAGTGGTGGGCGGGCCTGCGTTCCCCCCCCCGGATTCCGTCCGGGGGACGCCCAGGGCGGAACGGGTGACACACGCCACCCACCGGCCCGCACCACCGGCCCCAGCACCACGGGCCCGCACCACCCCACCGGCCCGCACCGCCGTGCCCACGTCCACCGGCCCGCCCCGCCGTGCCCACGTCCACCCGCTCCGGCGCCACCCGCACCCGCCGAGGGGACCTCCGCCATGCCTCAAGAACCCCAAGAGCCCCAAGAATCCGAAGAATCCCAAGAACACCCGTCCCTCCTCACCATGTCCGGAATCACCAAGTCCTTCCCCGGCGTCCGTGCCCTCGACGGCGTGGACCTGGAGGTCGCGCCCGGTGAGGTCCACTGCCTCCTGGGCCAGAACGGTGCCGGCAAGTCCACCCTCATCAAGGTCCTCGCCGGCGCCCACCAGCCCGACGAGGGCCGGATCACCTGGAACGGCTCGCCCGTACGGCTCCGCTCCCCGAGCGCCGCCGTCCGCCTCGGCATCGCCACCATCTACCAGGAACTCGACCTCGTCGAAGGCCTCTCCGTCGCCGAGAACGTCCACCTCGGCCACGAACCCACCACCGCCGGATTCGTCCGTGCCCGGGAAGCGCGGGAGATCACCGCCGCCCTCCTGAAACGCCTCGGCCACCCCGAGATCGACCCGGCCCGCCGCGTCGGCGAACTCTCCGCCGCCCAGCAGCAGATCGTCTCCATGGCACGCGCCCTCTCCCACGACGTCCGCCTCATCGTCATGGACGAACCGTCCGCCGCCCTCGACCCCGACGAGGTCGCCAACCTCTTCCGGATCGTCGCGGACCTCACCGCCGACGGGGTCGCCGTCGTCTACATCTCCCACCGCCTGGAGGAGATCCGCCGCATCGGCGACCGCGTCACCGTCCTCAAGGACGGCCGCGCCGTCGCCCGCGGACTGCCCGCCGCGACCACCCCGACCCGTGAGGTCGTCGCCCTCATGACCGGCCGGGACGTCCCGTACGTCTTTCCCGAACGCCCCGCCCTCCCACCCGTGGGCGAACCCGTCCTCCGGGTCCAAGGACTCGCCAGGAAAGGCGAGTTCGAGGCCCTCGACCTCGAACTCCGCCCCGGCGAGATCGTCGGCCTCGCCGGGCTCGTCGGCTCCGGCCGCTCCGAGATCCTGGAGACCGTCTACGGAGCGCGGAAGCCCACCGCGGGCCGGGTGACCGTCGACGGAAGGCCCCTGCGCCCCGGCAGCGTCCCCGCCGCCGTCGCCGCCGGACTCGGCCTCGCCCCCGAGGAACGCAAGGCGCAGGGCCTGCTCCTCCTCGAATCCGTCACCCGCAACGTCTCCGTCTCCTCCCTCGCCCGCTTCTCCCGGGCCGGCTGGATCGACCGCGCAGCCGAACGCGAGACCGCCAGGACCGCCACCCGCACCCTGTCGCTGCGCCCCGACCTCCCGGACGTCCCGGTCCGCACCCTCTCCGGCGGCAACCAGCAGAAGGCCGTCCTCGCCCGCTGGCTCCTCCGGGGCTGCCGCGTCCTCCTCCTCGACGAACCCACCCGGGGCGTCGACGTCGGCGCCCGCGCCGAGCTGTACGCGGTCATCCGGGGGCTCGCCGACGACGGCCTCGCCGTCCTCCTCGTCTCCAGCGAGGTCCCCGAGGTCCTCGGCCTCGCCGACCGCGTCCTGGTCCTCCGCGAGGGCCGCGTCGTCCACCAGGGGCCCGCCCGTGACCTCGACGAACACCGCGTACTCGACCTCGTGATGGAAGGGAGCCCTGCGGAATGACACTCACCACCCCGGCCAAGGCGCCGCCCCAGGAGGGGCGTTGGCGCGCACTCGGCCTCAGGGTCGACGTCCGGAACCTGTCGCTGCTCGGCGTTCTCGCCGCACTGATCGTCGTCGGCGGCCTCACCCGGCCCGCCGAGTTCCTCGCCACTTCCAACCTCCAACTCGTCCTCACACAGGCCTCCGTGATCGGCGTCGTCACCGTCGGCATGACCTTCGTCATCACCAGCGGCGGCATCGACCTCTCCGTCGGCGCGATCGTCGCCCTCGCCTCCGTATGGGCCACCACCCTGGCCACCCAGGAGTTCGGCTTCGTCGGCATCCTCTTCACGGCCGTCGCCGTCGGACTCGGCTGCGGCCTCGTGAACGGCGTCCTCGTCGCGTACGGCGGCATGGTCCCGTTCATCGCGACCCTCGCCATGCTGGCCTCCGCCCGCGGCCTCGCCCTCCAGATCACCGACGGCAAGACGCAGATCGTCACCGTCCCGTCCGTCCTCGACCTCGGCCTCCCCGACGCCTACGTCCTCGGCATCCCGCCGCTCGTCCTCGTCTTCGCGGCCGTCACCGCGGCCGGCTGGCTGCTCCTCAACCGGACCACCTTCGGCCGCCGCACCGTCGCCGTCGGCGGCAACCCGGAGGCCGCCCGCCTCGCCGGCATCGACGTACGCCGCCAGCGGCTCCTCCTCTATCTGCTCTCCGGACTGTGCTGCGGCATCGCCGCCTTCCTGCTCATCGTGCTCGCCGGCTCCGGCCAGAACACCAACGGCAATCTGTACGAGCTCGACGCCATCGCCGCCGCCATCATCGGCGGCACCCTCCTCAGCGGCGGCCGGGGCACCATCGTCGGCTCCGTCCTCGGCGTCCTCGTCTTCACGACGATCACCAACATCTTCGCGCTCAACAACCTGCAGAGCGACGTCCAGCAGATCGCCAAGGGCGCGATCATCGTCGCCGCCGTCCTGCTCCAGCGCCGCACCGTCCGCGACGGAACCTGACCGGACACCCGCCCGACCCGCCCCCCCCGCCACCTCCCCCTTCACCACCACCCGCTCGGAAGGGATCCACCGCCATGCCCGAAACCAGCCGCAGACACCTCCTCCTCGGCGGCGCGGCCGTCTCCGCCGGCGCGCTGCTCACGGCCTGTACGAGCAACGAGCCGAAAGCCAAGGACACGGCGCCCGTCGGGAGCGCCGCGCCGGCCGCCGACGACAAGCCCGGCACCCCCGTCACCATCGGCTTCGCCGGCCCGCAGGCCGACCACGGCTGGCTCAACGCCATCAACGACAACGCCGAGCGGCGCGCGAAGAAGTACTCCGACGTCACCCTGGAGATCACCGAGGGCTCCAACGACACCGCCACCCAGATCGGCCAGGTCCAGACCCTCATCAACAAGAAGGTCGACGTCCTCGTCATCCTCCCCGCCGACGGCAAGGCCCTCACCCAGATCGGCCTCCAGGCCATGAAGGCCGGCATCCCCGTCATCAACCTCGACCGGATCTTCGCCTCCCCGCAGGCCTACCGCTGCTGGATCGGCGGCGACAACTACGGCATGGGCCTCAACGCCGGCAACTTCATCGGCGAACAGCTCAAGGACAAGCCGAACGCCACCGTCGTCGAACTCGCCGGCATGGACAGCCTCGAACTCACCAAGCAGCGCACCCAGGGCTTCGACGACGCCCTCAAGAACTACCCCAACATCCGCAAGGTCGCCCGCCAGGCCGCCGACTTCACCGTCGAGTCGGGGCAGGCCAAGATGGCCCAACTCCTGCAGGCCCAGCCGAAGTTCGACGCCCTGTGGAACCACGACGACGACCAGGGCGTCGGTGCCCTGCGGGCCGTCGCCCAGGCCGGCCGCAAGGACTTCCTCATGGTCGGCGGCGCCGGCGCCAAGTCCGCCATGGACGCCATCAAGGCCGACACCGGAGTCCTCAAGGCCACCGTCCTCTACCCGCCGACCATGGCCGCCTCCGCGATCGACCTCGCCCGCGCCCTCGGTCAGAAGAAGGGCGTCGGCGGCATGTCCGAGCTGGAGATCCCCGCCTCGATCACCCTCTACTCGGCCGTCGTCACCAAGGAGAACGTCGACGAGTACCTGCCCACCGGCTTCAGCTGACCGACCCGGACCCGGGCGGTCCGCACCGGGCGGCCCGCACCGGGGCCGCCCGGCCGGACCGGTCCCCGGCGGCCCGACCGCCCCCGGGGAGCAGCAACTCGCCGCACCACGAAACGGAGGAACCGTATGGAACAGAGGGAGAGCGGGGCCGCACCGCCGACGCTCGGCATCGGCATGGTCGGCTACGCGTTCATGGGAGCCGCCCACTCACAGGGCTGGCGCACCGCGGGCCGCGTCTTCGACCTGCCGATGCGACCCGTCCTCGCCGCCGTCGCGGGCCGTGACGCCACCGCCGTCGGGGCCGCCGCCCGACGGCACGGCTGGGCCGCCGCCGAGACCGACTGGCGCGCCCTGATCGCCCGCGACGACGTCCAGCTCGTCGACGTCTGCACCCCGGGCGACAGCCATGCGGAGATCGCCGTCGCCGCCCTGGAGGCGGGCAAGCACGTGCTGTGCGAGAAGCCCCTCGCCAACTCGGTCGCCGAGGCCGAGACCATGGCGGCCGCCGCCGAGGCGGCCGCAGCCCGGGGCCAGATCGCCATGGTCGGCTTCAACTACCGCCGGGTGCCCGCCCTCTCGTACGCCCGACAGCTCATCGCGGACGGCCGGCTCGGCAGCCTGCGGCACGTCCGCGTCACCTACCTCCAGGACTGGCTGGTCGACCCTGCCTTCCCGCTCACCTGGCGCCTGGAACGCGAACACGCCGGCTCCGGCGCGCTCGGCGACCTGGGGGCGCACGCCGTCGACCTCGCCCAGTACCTGGCGGGGGAGCCGCTCATCGGCGTCTCGGCGCTCACCGAGACCTTCGTACGGAAGCGTCCGCTGCTCGCGGGCGTCGCCGCGGGCGGTCTCGCCGGGGGAGCGGGATCGGAGGCGTACGGGCAGGTCACCGTCGACGACGCGGCCCTGTTCACCGGGCGGCTCGCCTCCGGCGCGCTCGCCTCCTTCGAAGCCACCCGGATGGCCGCGGGCCGCAAGAACGCGCTGCGGCTCGAGATCAACGGCGAGCGCGGCTCGCTCGCCTTCGACCTGGAACGGCTCAACGAACTCTCCTTCCACGACCACACCGAACCGGCGGTCTCGGCGGGCTTCCGCCGGATCCTCGTGACCGAACCCGACCACCCGTACCTGGAGGGCTGGTGGCCGCCCGGGCACGCGCTCGGCTACGAGCACACCTTCGCCCACCAGGCCCGCGACCTGGTCCACGCCGTCGCGAGCGGCATCCCCCCGGCGCCCTCCTTCGCCGACGGCCTCCAGGTCCAGCGGGTGCTGGCCGCCGTGGAGGAGAGCGCCCGGAGCAACGCGGTCTACACCCCGGTCGGCATCCCGGTCCACACTGCTGCCGACGGATCAGCCGACACGCCCGCGGACTCGCCCGCCCAGACGCCCGCCGACACGTCCGTACCGAGCTAGGAGGCGCCCGACCGTGCCACGACCCTTCACGCTCTTCACCGGCCAGTGGGCCGACCTGCCCCTGGAGGAGGTCTGCCGGCTCGCCCGCGACTTCGGCTACGACGGCCTCGAACTCGCCTGCTGGGGAGACCACTTCGAGGTCGACAAGGCCCTCGCCGACCCCGCGTACGTCAAGGGCAGGCGCGAACTGCTCGACGCGTACGGCCTGAAGTGCTGGGCGATCTCCAACCACCTGGTGGGACAGGCCGTGTGCGACCATCCCATCGACGAGCGCCACCAGGCGATCGTGCCCGCCCGGATCTGGGGCGACGGCGACGCCGAAGGGGTGCGACAGCGGGCCGCCCGCGAACTCGCGGACACCGCGCGGGCCGCGGCCGCGCTCGGCGTCGACACCGTCATCGGCTTCACCGGCTCCTCCATCTGGCATCTGGTGGCGATGTTCCCGCCGGTCCCCGAGCGCATGGTCGAGCGCGGCTTCGAGGACTTCGCGGAGCGGTGGAACCCGATCCTCGACGTCTTCGACGCCGAGGGCGTCCGCTTCGCCCACGAGGTCCACCCCAGCGAGATCGCCTACGACTACTGGACCACCCAGCGGGCCCTGGACGCCGTCGACCGGCGTCCCGCCTTCGGGCTCAACTTCGATCCCAGCCACTTCGTGTGGCAGGACCTCGACCCCGTCGGCTTCCTGTGGGACTTCCGCGACCGGATCTACCACGTGGACTGCAAGGAGGCCCGCAAGCGGCTCGACGGCCGGAGCGGCCGGCTCGGCTCGCATCTGCCCTGGGGCGACCCCCGGCGCGGCTGGGACTTCGTCTCCGCGGGACACGGCGACGTGCCCTGGGAGGACGTCTTCCGGATGCTCCGGTCCATCGGCTACGCCGGGCCCGTCTCCGTGGAGTGGGAGGACGCCGGCATGGACCGGCTGACCGGCGCCCCGGAGGCGCTGTCCTTCCTCAAGCGGTACGACTTCGACCCCCCGGCGGCCTCCTTCGACGCGGCCTTCGGGAGCGCCGACTGAGGTGAAAGCGCAGGTCCGCGCCTGGCGGCGAGGTGCCGCCGGGCCGGTCCGCGCTGCCCGCGAGAGCCTTTGTCCTTTCGCGGGGAAAAGTTCGACCGCACTGCTGCGCAAGGGCTTTCCGTGCTGGACGAACCCGGCTACGGTCCCTGATGTGTACATGGCGTAACAGCGTGATGGCGTAACAGCGTGACGTGACCAGCGTGACGGCGCACGCCGGTCCCCGGACCACCCGCACACCCGGCCCGACTCCGGAGGACACCCGTGCACAGAAAACGACTCCGCGCCAGGAAGTCGCTCGCCCTACTCACCATCGGACTGCTCGCCCTCGGCGCCCCCCAGGGCCTCGCCGCCGAACCCGAAGCCCCCACCCCCGGCACATCCGCCGCCGAGGAATTCCAGCAGATCACCCTCGCCAAGGGCGGCGAGGAGGTCGGCGAACCCATGTCCCTCGCCGTCCTCCCGGACCGCAGCGTCCTCCACACCTCCCGCAACGGCGAACTCCGCCGCACCGACGCCGCCGGCAACACCACCGTCATCGGCACCGTCCCCGTCTACTCCCACGACGAGGAAGGCCTCCAGGGCATCGGCCTCGACCCGGACTTCGCCCAGAACAAAGCCATCTACCTCTACTACGCCCCGCCCCTCGACACCCCCGCCGGCGACGCCCCCGAGAACGGCACCGCCGCCGACTTCGCGAAGTACGACGGCGTCAACCGCCTCTCCCGCTTCACCCTGAAAGCCGACGGAACCCTCGACAACACCAGCGAGAAGAAGGTCATCGACGTCCCCGCCACCCGCGGGATCTGCTGCCACGTCGGCGGCGACATCGACTTCGACGCCCAGGGCAACCTCTACCTCTCCACCGGCGACGACTCCAACCCCTTCGCCTCCGACGGCTTCACCCCCATCGACGAACGCCCCGGCCGCAACCCCGCCTTCGACGCCCGCCGCACCTCCGGCAACACCAACGACCTCCGCGGCAAGATCCTCCGCATCAAGGTCGCCGACGACGGCACCTACACCGTCCCCGAAGGCAACCTCTTCGCCCCCGGCACCGCCAAGACCCGGCCCGAGATCTACGCCATGGGCTTCCGCAACCCCTTCCGCTTCAGCGTCGACAAGGCCACCGGCGTCCTCTACGTCGGCGACTACGGCCCCGACGCCGGCGCCGCCGACCCCCAGCGCGGCCCCGCCGGACAGGTCGAGTTCGCCCGCGTCACCAAACCCGGCAACTTCGGCTGGCCCTTCTGCACCGGCGACAACGACCCCTACGTCGACTACGACTTCGCCACCAAGACCTCCGGCGCCGCCTACGACTGCGCCGCCCTCGAGAACGACTCCCCGTACAACACCGGACTCGTCGACCTGCCGCCCGCCGAACCCGCCTGGAT
Organism: Streptomyces sp. NPDC056480; assembly: GCF_042795405.1. Lineage (NCBI taxonomy): Bacteria > Bacillati > Actinomycetota > Actinomycetes > Kitasatosporales > Streptomycetaceae > Streptomyces > Streptomyces sp. NPDC056480. The sequence goes on from NZ_JBHTSA010000020.1 coordinate 82,282, forward strand.
CCCCTACAACGGCGGCTCCGTACCCGAGTTCGGCACCGGCTCCGAATCCCCCATGGGCGGCCCCGTCTACCGCTACGACCCCGCCAGCACATCCCCGGTGAAGTTCCCCGAGGCCTACGACGGCGACTTCTTCGCCGGCGAGTTCGGCCGCCGCTGGATCAAGCGCATCGACCAGGACGCCGAAGGCACCGTCGCCTCCATCAACGACGTCCCCTGGACCGGCACCCAGATCATGGACATGGCCTTCGGCCCCGACGGAGCCCTCTACGTCCTCGACTACGGCACCGCCTGGTTCGGCGGCGACCACAACTCCGGCCTCTACCGCATCGAGAACGCCACCGGCGGACGCTCCCCGGTCGCCGAGGCGAGCGTGAACAAGACCTCGGGCACCGCCCCCCTGAAGGTCGCCTTCTCCTCCGCCGGCACCACCGACGGCGACGGCGACGCCCTCACCTACACCTGGGACTTCGGCGACGGCGGCACCTCCACCGCCGCCAACCCCACCTACACGTACCGCAAGAACGGCACCTACACGGCGACCGTGACGGCCAAGGACGCGAGCGGCCGCACCGGCTCCGCCTCCGTCCACCTCGTCGTCGGCAACACCGCCCCCAAGGTCACCCTCGAACTCCCCGCCGAAGGAGCCCTCTTCTCCTTCGGCGACGACATCCCCTTCAAGGTCACCGTCACCGACCCCGAAGACGGCACCATCGACTGCACCAAGGTCAAGGTCACCTACGTCCTCGGCCACGACAGCCACGGCCACCCCGTCACCACCGCCAACGGCTGCACCGGCACCATCAAGACCTCCGCCGACGGCGGCCACGACGACGACGCCAACATCTTCGCCGTCTTCGACGCCGAATACACCGACGGCGGAGGCGGCGGCCAGGCCGCCCTCACCACCCACGACCAGGCCAAACTCCAGCCCCGCCACCGCCAGGCCGAACACTTCGACGCCCAGAACGGCGTCAACCTCTTCGACAAGACCCAGGCCAACGGCGGACGCACCGTCGGCGACATCAACGACGGCGACTGGATCTCCTTCACGCCCTACAACGTCACCGGAGCCACCAGACTCACCGCCCGCATCTCCTCCGGCGGCAACGGCGGCTTCCTCGAAGTCCGCACCGCCTCACCCACCGGCCCCCTCCACGGCTCCGCACCCGTCCCCGTCACCGGCAGCTGGGAGACCTTCCAGGACATCGACGTCCCCCTGCGCAACCTGCCCCGCAAGACCACCGAACTCTTCCTCGTCTTCAAGGGCGGCACCGGCGCCCTCTACGACCTCGACGACTTCACGCTCTCCAGCACCCCCGTGAACCGCGACACCAAGCGAGTCCTCGTCTTCCCCAAGACCGCCGGCTTCCGCCACGACTCCATCGGCACCGGCATCACCGCCCTCAAGGAACTCGGCGCCACCAGCGACATCGTCGTCGACAGCACCGAAGAACCACGCCAGTTCACCACCAACAACCTCGCCCGCTACGACGCCGTCGTCTTCCTCTCCACCACCGGCGACGTCCTCGACACCGACCAGCAGAAGGCCTTCGAGAACTACGTCTCCACCGGAGGCGGCTACATGGGCATCCACGCCGCCGCCGACACCGAATACGACTGGAGCTTCTACGGCGGACTCGTCGGCGCCTACTTCCAGTCCCACCCCCAGATCCAGCCCGCCACCGTCCGCGCCGAAGACCACACCCACCCCGCCACCGCCCACATCGACGGCCCCTGGCAGCGCACCGACGAGTGGTACAACTACCGCACCAACCCCCGCGACCAGGCCCGCGTCCTCGCCACCCTCGACGAGACCACCTACCAGGGCGGCACCATGAAGGGCGACCACCCCATCGCCTGGTGCCAGACCTACGGCGGCGGCCGCTCCTTCTACACCGGAGGCGGCCACACCAAGGAGTCGTACACCGAACCCGCCTTCCGCCAACACCTCCTGGGCGGCCTCCGCTACGCCACCGGCCAGGTCAAGGCCGACTGCCGGCCCCAGACCGGCTACCGCGACCTCTTCAACGGCGAGACCCATGAAGGCTGGAAGCAGGCCGGACCCGGCGGATTCGACATCACGAACCGCGAACTCCACTCCACCGGCGGCATGGGCATGCTCTGGTACCAGGCCAGGGAACTCCGGTCCTACTCCCTCACCCTCGACTGGAAACTCACCGGCGACTCCAACTCCGGCATCTTCGTCGGCTTCCCCGCCAGCGACGACCCCTGGTCCGCCGTGAACAACGGCTACGAGATCCAGATCGACGCCACCGACGCCGCCGACCGCACCACCGGAGCCGTCTACGGCTTCAAGTCCGCCAACCTCAAGGCCCGCGACCAGGCCCTCCGCCCGCCCGGCCAATGGAACACCTACGAGATCCGCGTCCAGGGCGAACGCCTCCAGGTCTTCCTCAACGGCATCAAGATCAACGACTTCACCAACACCGACCCCGCCCGCAGCCTCACCAGCGGCCACATCGGCATCCAGAACCACGGAGCCGCAGACCAGGCCGCCTTCCGCGACCTCCGCCTCAAGGAACTCCCCTCCTGACGGAGTTCCCTTCGTGACGGAGGTCCCACCGACCGGCTCCCGCGCACAGCAGACGGGAGCCCCCGGACGACGGTGGGCGGGGCGGCGCCGTACCCCCCGCCCACCGTCACCACCCCCCAACCCCGCATTCCGCATTCCGCAGGACGAGCAGGGAGGCCGACGCCATGACCCACGCACCCCGCACCGGAATCTGGCTCATAGGCGCGAGAGGCTCCGTCGCCACCACCACCATGGTCGGCTGCGCCGCTCTCGTCGCCGGACTCCACCCACCCACCGGCATGGCCACCGAAACCCCCGAACTCGCCGACGCCGGCCTGCCCCCGCTCGCCTCCCTCGTCTTCGGCGGACACGACACCACCGACTGCCCGCTCCCCAAACGCGCCGAACAACTCACCACGGCCGGAGTCCTCCCGTACGGCCTCACCAGGACCGTCACCCACGAGCTCGAAGCCGCCGACCGCGAGATCCGCCCCGGCGGCCCCGCCCCCGGCGACACCCGCACCGACGAACAACTCATCACCGCCTTCACCCACGACCTGACGGACTTCCGCCGACGCATTGGCCTGGACCGCGTCGTGGTCGTCAATGTGGCATCCACGGAGCCGGCGTCGGGGGGCGTCGGGCTCCCACCCAGCACCCTGTACGCCGCCGCCGCACTGCGCGCCGGATGCCCGTACATCAACTTCACCCCGTCCACGGGCCTGCGCCACCCTGCCCTCGCCGCCCCGCTCGCCGCGAGCCGACTCCCGCACGCGGGCCGCGACGGCAAGACCGGCCAGACCCTGCTCCGCGCCGTGCTCGCCCCGATGTTCCGCCAGCGCGCCCTGACCGTACGCGCCTGGTCCGGCAGCAACCTCCTCGGCGGCGGCGACGGAGCCGCCCTCGCCGACCCGGCCGCCGCGGCCGCCAAGAACGCCGGGAAGGAACGCGTCCTCACCGACACCCTCGGCCCCGGCGTCGAAGGCCAGGTCCACATCGACGACGTCCCCGCGATGGGGGAGTGGAAGACCGCCTGGGACCACATCGCCTTCGACGGCTTCCTCGGCACCCGGATGATCCTCCAGACCCTCTGGCAGGGCTGCGACTCCGCCCTCGCTGCCCCTCTCGTCCTCGACCTGGCGCGCCTCACGGCCCGCGCCCACGAGAAGGGCCTCACGGGGCCCTTGGAGGACCTCGCCTTCTACTTCAAGGACCCGGAAGGCACCCCACCGGCCTCACTCGCGGACCAGTACGACCGCCTGCTGACCTTCGGCCGCACCCTGGGCGACCACCCGGGGACGGCGGACCGGGGCCCGGCGGACCGGGGCCCGGCGGCCCCTCGTACGGGCGAGACAGGTGCCGAGGACACGGGCGCGGGGGACATGGGCGGGTCGGGGGACACGAGAGCGGGGGACACGGGGACGGGGGCAGGGACGGGGACGGGGGTGGCCCGATGACCCGGCGGCGTACCGGCCGGGCACAGGCCTGGGCGGAACTCCTCCGCGTATCGGCGCTTTTCTCGGTGCCCGGGGACGCCCTCGCGGGCGCGGCGGCGGCCGGGGTCCGCCCCGGCCGGGGCACGCTCTGCGCGATCGGCGCCTCGCTCTGCCTGTACGAGGCCGGGATGGCCCTCAACGACTGGGCCGACCGGGCCGAGGACGCCGCCGAACGCCCCCACCGCCCCCTGCCCTCCGGACGCATCGCCCCCGGCGCCGCCCTCGCGGCCTCGGCGGCCCTCACGGCGGCGGGTCTGGCACTGGCCTCCCGCGCGGGCCGCCCGCCCCTCGCGGTCGCCACCGCCCTCGCCGCCACGGTCTGGGCCTACGACCTCGGCCTGAAACACACCCCGGCGGGCCCCGGCACCATGGCCACGGCCCGAGCCCTCGACCTCCTCCTGGGCGCCACGGCCTCGACGGGCGGGAACGGCGGGCCCCACCACCGCGCCGTCCACGCCCTGCCCTCCGCCGCCCTGCTCGGGGCACACACCTACGCCGTCACCGCCGTCTCCCGCCACGAGACCCAGGGCGGCTCCACCCGCACCCCGCTCGCCGCACTCGCCGTCACCCTGGCGGTGGCCGGGGCGACGGCGGGCGAGGGGCTCGGCGGGCGGCCCGACACCACCACCGTCTCGTCCGCCTCCGGGCCCCCCACCCCCCACCCCCACCCCCACCCCCGCCCCACCCTCCCCTCCCGTCGGCTCCTCTCCTCTCGTCGGCCCCACCCCTCCCGTGGTCTCGGCCCCCTCCTCGCCCTGGCCTACGCCCGTACCCCGGCCACCCTCCTCCTCCACGCCGCGCTCAACCCGTCCGCGGCGCTCACCGAGCGGGCCGTCGGCGGGGGGATCCGGGCGACCATCCCGCTGCAGGCCGCGCTGTCCGCCCGCGCCGGAGCGCCGGGGACCGCGCTCGCGCTGCTCGGCCTGGTCCCGGCCGCGCGCGCCCTCGCCCGGAAGGTGAGCCCCACATGAGTCCCGCCAGTTCCGCCAGTCCTGCCAGTCCTGTCTCCCGTCCGCCGGTGCCCTCCCGCGGCGCGTCCGCCGCTCAGGTCACCGCTCCCGCCGCCTTCCCCTCCTCTCCGGACCGGTCTCCTCGCGCCTCGGGCCGCCCACGGCTGGGCTACGGCACCAACGGCCTCACCGATCTGCGGCTCGACGACGCCCTCGGGCTCCTCGCCGATCTCGGCTACGACGGCGTCGGGCTGACCCTCGACCACATGCACCTCGACCCCCTCGCCCCCGACCTCGCCGCCCGCACCGCCCGGGTCGCCCGGCGGCTCGGCGAGCTGGGGCTCGGTGTGACCGTCGAGACCGGTGCCCGCTACGTCCTCGACCCCCGCCGCAAGCACGGACCGTCCCTGCTCGACCCGGACCCCGACGACCGCGCGGCCCGGGTCCAGCTCCTGCTGCGGGCCGTCCGGGTCGCCTCCGACCTCGGCGCGCACGCCGTCCACTGCTTCAGCGGCATCCGCCCGGCCGACACCCCGCCGGACGAGGCCTGGAAGCGGCTCACCTCCTCGCTCACCCCTGTCCTGGAGGCCGCGGAAGCCGCCCGCGTCCCCCTGGCCGTCGAACCCGAACCCGGTCACCTCCTCGCCACCCTCGACGACTTCCACCACCTGCGCGGACTCCTCGGCGACCCCGAGCCCGCCGTCCTCGGGCTCACCCTCGACATCGGCCACTGCCAATGCCTCGAACCCCTCCCTCCCGCCGACTGCCTCCGGGCGGCCGCCCCCTGGGTGCACCACATCCAGATCGAGGACATGCGCCGCGGTGTGCACGAGCACCTGCCGTTCGGCGACGGTGAGATCGACTTCCCGCCGGTACTCGCCGCCCTCACCGAACTCAGCGCCGCCGGCTATCCCGGGCTGACCGTCGTCGAGCTGCCCCGGCACTCCCACGCCGGCCCCGAACTCGCCCGCACCTCCCTCTCCTTCCTGCGCCGGGAGGCCCCGACATGCTGACCGTCACCGACGCCGCCCGCGCCTGGCTGGACTCCGCCCTCGCCGAGGCCGAAGCCCGCGCCCCAGGGTGGGAGGAGCGCTTCGTCGCCGCCGGCCGGCACTGCGGGCACGAGCACGCGGACGAGGCCCGCACCCTCCTCCTCCGGGCCGCCGACGCCGACCCCGACACCCTCACCCGTCTCTACCGGCACGGCGCCGCCGCCGAGCGCCGCGCCGTCCTCCTGGCCCTCCCCGCCCTCGTCACCGGCCCCGAGGCCGTACCCCTCGTCGAGGACGCCCTCCGCACCCACGACACCACCCTCGTCACCGCCGCCGTCGGCCCCTACGCCGCCACCCACCTCACCCCCCACGCCTGGCGGCACGCCGTCCTCAAATGTCTCTTCACCGACGTCCCCGTCACCGCGGTCGCCGGACTCGCCGAACGCGCCGCCGGTGACGGCGAACTCGCCCGGATGCTCGCCGACCACGCCGCCGAACGCACCGCCGCCGGCCGCCACGTCCCCGCAGATCTGACCCGCGTCCTCGCCCTCACCGCCCCCACCGAGGAGTCCTGATGCGCATCTTCGACCCGCACATCCACATGACCTCGCGCACCACGGACGACTACCGGGCGATGTACGACGCCGGTGTCCGCGCCCTCGTCGAACCGTCCTTCTGGCTCGGCCAGCCGCGCACCTCGCCCGCCTCCTTCCTCGACTACTTCGACTCCCTCCTCGGCTGGGAGCCCTTCCGCGCCGCCCAGCACGGCATCGCCCACCACTGCGCCCTCGCCCTCAACCCGAAGGAGGCCAACGACCCCCGCTGCGTCCCCGTCCTCGACGACCTGCCCCGGTATCTCGCCAAGGACGGTGTCGTCGCCGTCGGCGAGATCGGCTACGACTCCCTGACACCCGCCGAGGACACCGCGCTCGCCGCCCAGCTCCAGCTCGCCGCCGACCACGGCCTGCCGGCGCTCGTCCACACCCCGCACCGCGACAAGCTCACCGGTCTGCGCCGCACCGTCGACGTCGTGCGCGAATCCGCGCTCGCCCCGGACCGCGTCCTCCTCGACCACCTGAACGAGACGACCGTCAAGGAGGCCGCCGACAGCGGCGCCTGGCTCGGCTTCTCCGTCTATCCCGACACCAAGATGGACGAGGACCGGACCGTCGCGATCCTCAAGGAGTACGGAACCGACCGCGTTCTCGTGAACTCGGCCGCCGACTGGGGACGCAGCGACCCCCTCAAGACCCGCGCCGTCGCCCTGGCCATGCTCGACGCCGGCTTCACGGACGACGACGTCGACCAGGTCCTCTGGCGCAACCCCGTCGCCTTCTACGGGCTCAGCGGACGTCTCCACCTCGACCTCCCCACCCCGCCGGACCTGCACGAGGGCAACTCCGTGCTCCGTGGCGGGGAATGAGGCGCCCCCATGCGCTTCCGGCACCCCGACGGCTCCACCGTCCACCTCGCCTACTGCACCAACGTGCACCCGGCCGAGACCCTCGACGGCGTCCTCGCCCAGCTCCGCGACCACTGCGAGCCGGTCCGCCGCCGCCTCGGCCGTGACCGCCTCGGCATCGGCCTCTGGCTCGCCCGGGACGCCGCCCGCTCCCTGACCACCGACCCGGCCTCGCTCCGCGCCCTGCGCGCCGAACTCGACCGCCGCGGCCTCGAAGTGGTCACCCTGAACGGCTTCCCGTACGAGGGATTCGGCGCCGACGAGGTCAAGTACCGCGTCTACCAGCCGGACTGGACCCACCCCGACCGTCTCGCCCACACCACCGACCTCGCCAGACTCCTCGCCGCGCTGCTCCCCGAGGACGTCACCGAGGGGTCCGTCTCCACCCTGCCCCTCGCCTGGCGCACCCCCTTCGACTCCGGGGCCGCCGCCACCGCCCGCACGGCCTTGACGACGCTCGCCGGACGGCTCGACGCGCTGGAGGAACTCACCGGACGGAGCATCCGGATCGGGCTCGAACCGGAGCCCGGCTGCATCGTCGAGACCGTCGCCGACGCCGTCGCCGCACTCACCGCCGCACCGAACCCGAGGTCCGTACGGAACCCGAGGTCCGGACCGAACCCGACGTCCGCGCCAGGCATGAGCCCCGCGTCGAACCCGAGCCCCGCGCCGACCGCCGCACCGAACCCCCGGATCGGCGTCTGCCTCGACACCTGTCATCTCGCGACCTCCTTCGAGGACCCGCACACCGCCCTGGACTCGCTCGCCGCCGCCGGCATCCCCGTGCCCAAGGCACAGCTCTCCGCCGCGCTCCACGCGGAACACCCGCACCTCCCCGAGGTCAGGGCGGCGCTCGCCGCCTTCGCCGAGCCCCGCTTCCTCCACCAGACCCGCACCAGAACCGCCGCCGGCCTCCGAGGCACCGACGACCTCCCCGAGGCGCTCGCCACCTCCGGGCACCACGCCACGACCGCCCACGGTCTCCCCGACGCGACCCCCTGGCGCGCCCACTTCCACGTCCCCCTGCACGCTCCCCCCGCCCCTCCGCTCAGCTCCACGCTCCCCGTCCTCCAGGACGCCCTCGCGCTCCTCGTGGGCGGGCCGCACCCGCGCACCCACCACCTGGAGGTCGAGACGTACACCTGGCAGGCCCTTCCTCCCGAGAGCCGCCCCCGCACCAGGGCCCGGCTCGCCGACGGCATCGCCGCCGAACTGACCCTGGCCCGCGACCTACTGACCGACCTCGGCCTCAAGGAACTGCCATGAGCGACCCCGCACCCGCAGCCGTCCACGCGTCCGCCGCCGCACCCGCACCCGCGCCCACACCCCTCCTGGTCCTCGACGTCGTCGGTCTCACCCCGCGGCTCCTGCCGCACATGCCCCATCTGGCCGCCCTCGCCCGCAGCGGCTCCCAGGCCCCGCTCTCCACCGTCCTGCCCGCGGTCACCTGCACCGCCCAGACGACCTTCCTCACCGGCACCCTCCCCGCCGAGCACGGCATCGTCGGCAACGGCTGGTACTTCCGCGACCTCGGCGACGTCCTGCTGTGGCGCCAGCACAACGGACTCGTCTCCGGCGACCGTCTCTGGGACGCCGCCCGCCGCACCCATCCCGACTACACCGTCGCCAACATCTGCTGGTGGTACGCGATGGGCGCCGACACCGACATCACCGTCACCCCCCGCCCCGTCTACTACGCCGACGGACGCAAGGAACCCGACTGCTACACCCGGCCCCCGGCCCTGCACGACGAACTCACCGAGAAGTTCGGCACCTTCCCCCTCTTCCACTTCTGGGGTCCCGGCGCCGACCTCGTCTCCAGCCGCTGGATCGTCGACGCCACCCGTCACATCCTTCGCACCCGCCGCCCCGACCTCGCCCTCTGCTACGTCCCGCACCTGGACTACGACCTCCAGCGCTACGGCCCCGACGACCCGCGTTCCTTCCGGGCCGCGGCCGCGCTCGACACCGTCCTCGCGCCGCTCCTCGCGGAGGCGCGGGCCGAGGGCCGCACGGTCGTGGTCCTCTCCGAGTACGGCATCACCCGGGTCGAGCGCCCCGTCGACATCAACCGCGCCCTGCGGCGCGCCGGCCTCCTGGAGGTCCACACCCAGGACGGCATGGAGTACCTGGACCCCATGACCTCCCGGGCGTTCGCCGTCGCCGACCACCAGATCGCCCACGTGTACGTGAAGCGCCCCACCGACCTGCCGGCCGTCCGGGAAGCCCTCGCCGACCTCCCCGGTCTGGAACGGCTCCTCGACGACGACGGCAAGAAGGAACACGGCCTCGACCATCCGCGCTCGGGGGAACTGGTCGCCCTCGCCGAGCCCGACGCCTGGTTCACGTACTACTACTGGCTCGACGACGCCCGCGCCCCCGACTTCGCGCAGCTCGTCGAGATCCACCGCAAACCCGGCTACGACCCCGCCGAACTCCTCATGGACCCGCTCGACCCCTATGTGCGGATCAAGGCCGCCAGGGAGATCGCCCGCAAGAAGCTCGGTATGCGGTACCGGCTCGCGGTCGTCCCCCTCAACCCCTCACCTCTTCGCGGCAGCCATGGCCGCCTCCCCGCGAGCGACGACGAAGGTCCGCTCATCCTGTGCTCCACCCCCCGCGCCCTCGACGGCCGCGTCGCGGCCATCGATGTGAAGAACCTGCTGCTCAGGCTGGCCGGGGTCACGGAGACCCCGACCTGAACCCGCTCAGCAGACCGAATTTCTCCGGAGCGATCAGGATCGCTCCGGATCGCTCCGGAGCCCCCCAGCCGACCCCTCCGGCTGAATCCAGTGAAGCAGGCCTTTCCGACAGCCAAGGAGTTATCCACAGATGAGTCGCATGCGCCGTACCGAAGCCGCCAACGACCCCGAGCTCGTTCACAGGCTCAGCCGCCGGAACATGCTGGGCGTCGCCGCGGGCGCGACCGCCGCCGCACTGCTCGGGGCCGCGGCGGCCCCCGCCGCCGCGGCGGCCGAGGCCACCGCAGCAAAGGGCCACGGACACGGGCACGGCCGCCCCGTCCTGCCGCCCGGCCGCCTGGGCATCCAGCTCTACTCGCTGCGCGACAAGGTAGCGACCCTCGGCTTCGCCGCCGTCTTCGCCGAGCTGCAGAAGTACGGCTACGACGAGGTCGAGTACGCCGGATACAGCCAGGGCTCCGCCGGCCCCATCAGCCTCGCCCAGCTCAAGCGCGTCACCCGCGACCACGGTCTGCGCCCGATAGGCAGCCACGTCGGCTACTACGCGAGCGACCCCGGTGCGTACACCTTCGCCCAGAACCTCGACCGCGTCCTCGACGACGCGGCCGCCCTGGGCCTGCCCCACATCGGCACCGCCTCCGGGCCCTGGCGCTACGGTTCCACCGTCGACGGCTGGAAGCGGTGCGCCGAGGAGTTCAACCGGTTCGGCGCCGCGGCGAGGAAGCGCGGCATGAAGTTCTACCAGCACAACCACTCGGAGGAGTTCTCCTTCGCCAGCGACCGCCCCGACGTGCGCCTCTACGACGTCCTCCTCGCCGAGACCGACCCCGACCTGGTGCACCTGGAGATGGACATCTTCTGGGCGTACGTCGGCCAGTACCGCTACTCGGTCCGCCCGGACGGCACTCCCGCCCCGTTCGACCCGCTCGACTACGTCCTCGACCAGCCCCACCGCTATCCGCTCTTCCATGTGAAGGACGGCGACCGGGACGACACCGCGGTCCCCTACGGCTACCGGATGACGGACGTCGGCGACGGCGACATCGACTACCGCCGCTTCATCTCGGCGGTCAACCGCACCCGTCACGGCCGGAGCGCCCACCACTGGCAGGCCGAGCACGACAACCCCGTCGACTCGCTGACCTTCGCCCGCAGGTCCAGCGCCCACCTCCACACGCTGCGGGAGAAGGGCCGCTGATCCACCCGGCGGCCTCGGGCCCCCGGCCAGGGGGTTCGAGGCCGCCGAGCGTCCACCCCGCGGCACTCTGTGTGAGCGAGCGGCAGCACCCGGTGCGCGCGGCCGGGGGAATCCGTACTCGATCAAGGATCATGAGGCGGCTTCACCCCACTGACCACGGAAAACGCTGGTGAAAGCCACCTGGAACCCCTGGTAGAGTTACATCTGTCGCCGCGAGGGAAACCCCGCAGCGGCAGACACCTTGTCCGGGTGGCGGAATGGCAGACGCGCTAGCTTGAGGTGCTAGTGCCCTTTATCGGGCGTGGGGGTTCAAGTCCCCCCTCGGACACCAGCGGAAATGCCGGTCGATCTCGTATCGACCGGCATTTCGCGTTGTGTGCGCCGTCCGGCCCCCCGAGGCGGGTGTCAGGAGGGCCCGCCCCGCGGGGCGGCCCCACGGGGCGGCCCCACGGGGCGGCCCCTGGAGCGCCGACGTCGGGCATCCGCTACTCCTTCCTGCGCGCCACCACCAGACGGCACCGCGGACTTCCGTCCTCGCGGGTGCCCAGGGCGTCGACGGACATGAGGGCGACCTCGAATCCCGTGTCCTCCAGGCGGGCGCGGACGTCGCCGAGCCGGAAGGTGCGGTAGTACATGACGAACGGTGGGCGCCAGACCGTGTTGCGGACGCGCATCGTCGCGTCGAAGCCCCACAGGATCCAGTAGAGGCGGGAGCCGACCGGGGGCGGGGCTCCGATGGGGAAGGCGAACGTGCCGCCGGGGCGCAGGGAGGCGTGGACCTGGGCGAACAGCCTGCGCTGCTCGTCCGGCAGGAAGTGGCCGAAGGCGCCGAAGCTGACGGCCAGGTCGAAGGCCGGCGCGAAGGGCAGGGCCAGGGCGTCGGCGCGGACCAGGCCGGCCGTGGGGTGGGCGTCGCGGGCCCGGCTCAGCATGCCCGTACTGAAGTCGACGCCGGTGACCGGGCCCGCGCACACCGAGCGGAGGACGCCGAGACCGGCGCCGGTGCCGCAGCAGACGTCGAGGCCCGAGTCGAAGGGGCCGAGGGTCTCCAGGGTGTGGGTGACGGCGGTCAGGAGGCGTTCGGAGGTGCGGAAGGGCGTCGCGTCGAACTTGTTCGCGAGCAGGTCGTAGCCGTGCTCGACGGAGGAGAGGGCCTGGACGGTCAGCTCGCGGAGGCTGGGGCCCTGCGGGGTGAACATGTCCCCGACCCTATGTGTTCAGGGGCCACGCGGGGCAGGGGATCGATCGTCCGACCTCGTGCCGTCACCGCACGTGTGCGGCCGAGTGCGGTCGAGCGTGTCCGTGCACGGCGCGTCAGCGTGCGCTGCTGACCGGCGGTCCCGCCCAGGACGGCGCGATGCCCGTCAGCTGGCAGACCAGCAGGTAGAGGGGGATCGGCGGCGTGTAGGGGGAGGTGCCGTCGGGGTGGTGGATGAGGCGCGGCCGGCGGTCCGGGATCTCGGCGCCACGCGCGTAGCAGGCGGGCAGGGGCCAGGTGACGTCCTGGTCGGAGCCGGCCGGGACCAGCCACCACCACCAGTCGGAGTCGGCGTAGACGCAGCCCTTGGCGGGGAGGCGGGAGAGGATCTTGAAACCGAAGCGGGCGGGGACGCCGACGGCGTCGCAGCCGAGGCCGGTGTGCAGGCCGACGGGGACGGAGAGGCGGATGGCGCCCAGGTCACGGGGGTGGGCGGTGCCGGTGGCGCCCGGGGTGCCGGGGCGGAGTTCGGCGGAGCGGCGGGGTTCCGGCACGCGGTCTCCGGAGGGGGACCTGCGGGACCCGGGGAGCAGCGGGATCATGCGGGTGGCCATCGACCTCAGCACGTTTCCCCCATGCCGTGGGCCAGTTCCGCCCAGACGACCTGGGCCGTTCCGTGTCCGGTGCGGTCGGCGCCCCAGGCGGTGCACAGCGCGTCGACGATGAGGAGTCCGCGGCCGCGTTCGTCCTCGCCGCAGTCGCGTATCCGCGGGTCGGCCGGGCCGCCCTCGTCGCGCACGGCTATCCGCAGGGTGTCCTCGCCCTCGCGCAGCTCGCATATGAAGCGGTCGCTGGCGGTGTGCACGACGGCGTTGGTGACGAGTTCGGAGACGACCAGGGCCACCGTGTCGCGGATGTCGGGGCCGCAGCCCCAGATGATGAGGCGTTCCTCCGCGAGCCGGCGGGCGCGGGCGACCGACGAGGTGAGGGCGGGGAGCTCGAAGGCGAAGCGGCGGACGCCATCGGTATCGGTCTGGGGCTGCGGGCGCTGGGCCATGACTCGGGGACTCATGAGACCTGAAGGCTGCGCGTTACCAGAAGCCACGACCGGTTCCTCACAACAAGGGGCAGGAGTGCCGTACGACACTGTCGCCGTGGCGCGGTGGCGCACGGCGGCAGCGTGTACTGGTTCACACCGGAACACTGTCCTCCTGAGTCGGACACTTGGCAAGTGGCACTCTGAAAATTCCAGAGTGCTGTGTTCTCTCTGGCCCGGCTTCGTGGCACACTCGTCGAAACAGTGCGTCGGGGAGGTCTGAGAGTGAGCGAGCCGCGGTCCGCCCCCACGGTGGGACAGGTCGTTCTCGGCAGGCGCCTGCAGGATCTGCGGGAGCGCGCCGGCCTGAAGAGGGAAGAGGCCGCGAAGATCCTCCGGGTGGCCCCGGCCACCGTCCGGCGGATGGAGACCGCCGAGGTCGCGCTGAAGATTCCGTACGTGCAGCTCCTCCTGAGGGAGTACGGGATCACGGACTCCGAGGCCGAGGGATTCATCGCCCTCGCGGAGGAGGCCAACCTTCCCGGCTGGTGGCAGCGGTTCCACGACGTGCTGCCCGGCTGGTTCTCCATGTACGTCAGCCTGGAGGGGGCGGCCAGCCTCATCCGGGCGTACGAGCCCCAGTTCGTCCCCGGTCTGCTCCAGACCGAGGACTACGCCCGCGCCATTCTGCGCAGCGGGGCGGTCGGTGGCGGCAGCGATGCCGGCAAGGACGAGGACGCCGAGCGGCATGTAGCCCTACGGATGGAGCGGCAGTCCCTGCTCACCAGGGAGGACGCCCCGAAGTTCTGGGTGATCATGGACGAGACGGTGTTCCGCCGACCGGTCGGCGCCGGGCCCGAAGTGATGCGCGACCAGCTCGACCGGCTGCTCGAAGCGTCGGAGCTGCCGAACGTCACCCTGCAGATCGCGGAGTTCGCGTCCGGCCATCACCCCGGCACCTACGGACCGTTCGTCCTCTTCCGCTTCGCCATGCCCGAACTGCCGGACATGGTCTACAGCGAGTACCTGACCGGCGCCGTCTATCTCGACGCGCGCCCCGAGGTGGCATCCCACCTGGAGGTCATGGACCGCATGGCGGCTCAGGCCGCGACTGCACAACGCACGAAGGAGATTCTCCGGAATCTCCGCAAGGAGCTGTGAATGGATCGCATATACAACGGCATGCCCGCCGCTGAGCTCGGTGCCGAGGGCTGGCACAAGCCGTGGAGCGGCGGGAACGGGGGCAACTGCGTGGAGGCCATGAAGCTGGCCGACGGCAGAGTCGCCGTGCGACAGTCCGCAGACCCTGAAGGACCAGCGCTCATCTACACCCACGGGGAGATCGCAGCTTTCATCCAGGGGGCCAAATCCGGTCAGGCTGACTTTCTGCTCACCTGACCCCTTCCGCCCCGCCCCTACCGTCACGTAACTCTTGTTGTAGTGCCACTCGTTCATCCCGACCAGGAGCGCCGATGACCCAGGACCCCGCATCCCCGCGGAGTGAGATACGGATCGACACGAGCACGCCGCATCCGGCGCGCATGTACGACTGGTTCCTGGGCGGCAAGGACAACTACCCGGTCGACGAGGCGATGGCACGCCAGCTGCTCACCGTCGACGCCCGCGGCCGGGACATGGCCCGCGTCAACCGGGCCTTCATGCACCGCGCCATCCGCTGGCTCAGCGCCCACGGCGTCCGCCAGTACCTGGACATCGGTACGGGCATCCCGACCGAGCCCAACCTGCACCAGATCGCGCAGGAGGCCGCGCCGGAGTCCCGCATCGTCTACTGCGACAACGACCCGATCGTGCTCGCGCACGCGGCCGCCCTGCTGCGCTCGACCCCGGAAGGGGCCACCGAGTACATCCAGGCGGACGCCCGCGAACCCGAGATCATCCTCGAAAGGGCCGGAAAGGTCCTTGACTTCGATCAGCCCATCGCGCTGTCGATGCTCGCCCTGCTGCACTTCGTGGGGGACGAGGACAACGCGTACGACCTGGTGGGCAAGCTCGTGGACCAGCTCGCGCCGGGCAGCTACCTGGTCCTCTCCCATGTCACCGGGGACTTCAACCCCGAGGGCGCGGCGGAGGCGGTCGCGATGTACAAGGCGCGCGGGCTGACCCTGCGGCCGCGGTCGCGGGACGAGCTCGCGGCGTTCTTCGACGGCCTCGAGTTCGTCGAGCCCGGGGTCTCGCTCACCGCGGAGTGGCACCCGGAGCTGGGCGAGCCGGTCCCGGTACCGGGCGACGAGCCCATCCCGGGCTGGGCCGCGGTGGCCCGCAAGCCCTGACCGCACGCGCGCGTCACGGGGGGCGGGCCCGCGGGCCCGCCCCCCGTCGCGTTCACCG